>NZ_NEXQ01000025.1:0-225993 GCF_002810405.1 Psychroflexus sp. S27
ACTTAACTTTGCATAGAGCGTCAATAAACAAACAGATAAGACGGATCCTGGCCAAGTTGAGATGTCCTTTGAAATGAGCTTTGAATAGTGCTAATAATTGAGTATCTTTAATACCTGTACTGGAGTTCTTTTTTAAAGTCATTACTTGAAGAATAATGCTTTAATATACTGAATTCCAGTATTTTATGCAATATAAAGAAGATTAAAATTCACTTTACTTTGTTAAAAATCAAATAGTTAAACAATTTTTGTCGTGTACTAAAACAATTTTGAATAAATTTTTATTGTCCTCGTTTCCCCAACTTCACTAAATTTAAATTTTCAAGTTTACCTCGATTAATTTCAAATTGTAACATGGTGCGTTCTTGATGAAAACCGTGAATACCAGCAGCGCCTGGATTCATATGCATCAAGCCTAACTTTTTATCTCTCATCACTTTTAAAATATGTGAGTGTCCAGAGATAAATAAATCAGGTGGATTTTGTTTAATCACATCTCTAATTGGTTTTGAATAACGATTGGGATAACCGCCAATATGCGTCATCCAAATATCCATTCCTTGAATATTAAAACGCTGATGTAAAGGGAATTCCTTTCTCACTTCGTCATTATCTATGTTTCCATAAACGGCCCTTAAAGCAGCGCAATCTTTTAATTCGTCTGTCACTTTCAAAACACCTATATCACCAGCATGCCATATTTCATCAACCTGCTTAGCATATTTAAGAATCGTGCCGTCTATATAAGAGTGTGTGTCACTCAAAAGTAAAATTTTCATGTAAAATTCAATTTTAAATAATATGGCAAAGTCTTAAGAGACTCAACCACTGAGAAATTTTATATTTGCAAAAAATCTTTTTCTTGCGCTACAAAATTACATTATCTTATTGGGGTAAGCATTATCATGGCTGGCAATTTCAGCCAAACCAAGTCAATCTTCAGCAAACTTTTGAAGAAGCTTTATCACTTGCTTTTCAGGAAAAAATAAATATTGTTGGTGCGGGCAGAACAGATACTGGTGTGAGTGCGAAAAAATATATCGCTCATTTTGATACAGATCAAACGATTAATGATAAAGACAAGTTTATTTTTAAAATCAATACGCTTTTACCTGCCGATATTGCTTTGCAAAATATTGAAAAAACATGTGATAATTTTCATGCCAGATTTGATGCTAATGAAAGAACTTATCAATATCAAGTGACTCAATTAAAAAATCCATTTCTGATTGATTCTGCTTATTTTATAAAAAATAAAATAGACTTTGATATCATGAATGAGGCTTGCGATATTTTGAAAAAGCACACAAATTTTAAAGCTTTTTCAAAAGTAAAAACCAACGTTTATACCTTTAATTGCGAAATCTATGAAGCAAAATGGTTTGCGAAAGATGATTATTATATCTTTGAAATAAAAGCAAACAGATTTTTAAGAAATATGGTCAGGGCAATTGTCGGAACATTAATTGAAGTTGGCTTACACAAAATTAATTTAGATGATTTTGAAAAGATCATTATTTCTCAAGATCGCAGAAATGCAGGAAAATCAGTGCCTGCACACGCATTATTTTTAACTGATATTGGCTACAACTAAAAAAGAATAATTGAAAAAGAAAAAATCAACAACAGGAAACGCCTTTGACTTAAATCTTTTTAGAAGACTGATCAACTATACTTCAGCTTATAAAAAGACATTTTATTTTGTCGGTTTTGCAGCGATCATGCTTTCAGCGCTTGGTGTTTTGCGTCCTTATCTTTTAAAAATTGCAATTGATAACGGGATTGTTGCGCAAGATTTAGACACAACTCAGTTTTACATCATCATGATGTTAGTTGTTTTAATTGGTGAAGTTATTTTTCAGTTTAGTTTTATTTATTTTGCAAATTGGCTTGGTCAACAAGTGATACGTGACTTAAGAGTTCAATTATTTGAACACATGATGGGTTTCAAAAAACAATACTTTGACAATTCAGCCGTCGGTCGCCTTGTCACAAGAGCCGTCAGTGATATTGAAACCATCGCGAGTATTTTCAGTCAAGGTTTATTTATGATTATCAGTGACTTGCTTAAAATGATCGCAGTACTTATCGTCATGTTTTATCAGAGTTGGCAACTGACTTTATTAATTTTAACGGTTTTACCTTTTATTATTTACGCAACTCGTGTTTTTCAAAAAAAGATGAAAATCGCTTTTGAAGAAGTCAGAACTCAGGTTTCAAACCTAAATACTTTCGTTCAAGAAAGAATTACTGGGATGAAAATTGTTCAGATTTTTAATCGTGAAAAAACTGAATATGAAAATTTTAAAAATATTAATGAAAAGCATAAAAAGGCTTGGATTAAAACGGTGTGGTACAATGCCATATTTTTTCCGATTGCTGAGATGTCAACTTCAATTACAATAGGGCTTATTGTTTGGTTTGGAGGTTTACGGGTTGTGGAATCTGATGCGCTGTCTTTAGGTATCATTATCATGTTTATCGAATTAACTCAAATGCTATTTAGACCTTTAAGGCAAATCGCTGATAAATTTAACTCTCTACAAATGGGAATGGTTGCAGCAAACCGTGTTTTTAAAATTATAGATACTGATTCTAGAATACCCAATAATGGAAAATTAATTGCAAAAGACATTAAAGGAAAGATTGAATTTAAAGATGTTAGATTTAGTTATATCGAAAATGAAGAAATCCTAAAAGGAATCAGTTTTGATATCAATCCTGGCGAAACAATTGCCATTGTTGGTGCAACAGGTGCTGGTAAAAGTACGGTCGTTAATTTACTAAGCCGTTATTACGACATTGATTCTGGTCAAATTATAATTGACACACACAATGTCAGAGATTATAAATTAGGAAGCTTAAGAAATGAAATCGCCGTTGTTTTACAAGATGTTTTCTTGTTTGCTGATAGCATCCTAAAAAATATCACTCTTAGTAATCCTGATATTGATGAAAATGATGTTGTACAAGCAGCAAAAGATATTGGTGTTCATGATTTTATAATGAGTTTGCCTAATGGATATGATTATAACGTTAAGGAACGCGGAGCGATGTTATCTTCTGGACAACGGCAATTGATATCTTTTTTACGAGCTTATGTAACAAATCCAGCTGTTTTGGTTCTTGATGAAGCCACATCATCAATTGACAGTTACAGTGAACAACTCATTCAAAATGCGACTGAAAAACTAACAAAAGGGAGAACTTCTATTATTATTGCGCATAGATTAGCGACAATAAAAAATGCTGATAAAATTATTGTAATGGAGCAAGGTGAAATTGTCGAAATGGGAAGTCATGATGATTTATTAGGCTCTGGAGGTTATTACAAGAAGCTTTATGAAGCTCAATTTGAAAATCAAGACCATGATATCCAAGAAGCTTAATTTTAAGTTTCTTTATTGTAAATCAGCTTTTACTTTATTCTGAAGATCATCGTAATTATCATAAATTGAAAATTCTCCATTTTTAAGATAAGACACTTGACCATTTTCTTCACTAACAACAATTGCTATTGCGTCAGTTTTTTCAGTAATACCAATCGCTGCCCTATGTCTTAGACCAAATCTCAATGGGATTTCTCGACTATTACTGACTGGCAAAATAACTCGTGTTGCTGTGATTTTATCTTCTTCAATAATGATCGCGCCATCATGAAGTGTACTGTTTTTATAAAAAATAGATTTCAAAATTGGTTTATTCACCAAAATATCCATTTCATCACCAGAATCCTTGACAAAATCAAGTTTATTGTTTCGACGAATGACTATCAGAGCGCCAGTTCTTTTTTGTGAAAAATCCTTAATCGCTTCAATAATTCCATCCACATAACCTAAGTTTTCAGTAGGAGTTGAAAATTTAAAAGATTTTAAAAATAAGTGTTTACTTGTGATGTTTGTTGAGCCTAGCATCAATAAAAATTTTCTAATTTCTTGTTGAAAAACGACAACAAGAGCAATCATACCAACACCTATAAACTCTCCTAACACACTGCTCAACATTTCCATATTAAGAAGTTGCGTCAGTTTCCCTAAGAGATAAATGATAACAATACCAATAAAGATATTAATCGCAGCTGTGCCTTTAACGAGCTTGTATAAATAATACAACATTGTTGCGACAAGTATAATGTCGAGAATATCAAAAAAACTTATTTTTAGAAAATCTAAACCCATATCAATTATTTGGATAACTCTTTATAAAGTTCAACGGTTTCAACAGCTTCTTTAACATCATGAACTCTCAAAATCTTTGCACCTTGCTGTAATGAAAACATATTCAATGCTGTTGTCCCATTTAAAGCTTCGCTGGCTTCACAATCTAATGTTTTGTAAATCATTGATTTTCGAGAAATACCAACTAAAAAAGGTAATTCAAAAACATCAAATAACTTCAATTCACGCATAAGCTCAAAATTTTGCGTTCTTGTTTTTGCAAAACCAAAACCAGGGTCAAGAATAATGTCTTTAATTCCAGCCTTCTTTGCCAAACTTATTCGTTCTGAAAAATAATGTCTAATATCAACAATTAAATTATCATATTCCGTTTGCTTTTGCATGGTTTTCGGAGTTCCGCGCATGTGCATCATGATGTATGGCGAACCGAATTTAGCAACAACAGAAAATATTTTTTCATCGAGTTGACCACCTGAAATATCATTGATGATATCAGCACCTTCTTTAAGAGAAGCTTGGGCAACATCACTTCTAAAAGTGTCAATTGAGAGAAATGTTTTCGGAAATTCTTTCCTAATTTTTTTTAATAAAGGAAGTAATCTTTTTTGTTCTTCTGCAGCATCAACATCTTTTGCATCAGGTCGTGAACTGTATGCGCCAATATCTATAAAAGATGCGCCTTCAATCAACATTTTATCAACCTGATTAAGAATTTGTTTTTCATTCTGATGAAAACCACCATCATAAAATGAATCAGGTGTCAAATTCAGAATTCCCATCACTTGTGGTTCTTCTAAACTAACTAATTCTCCTTTGATGTTTATCTGCATAAACTTATTCTGTTTTAGAGACCGCCTCTTTCATCAGTTTCTTAGTCGCTACAACGCCAAAATGAATTTTCTCTGGTTTGACTTCTGCATTAATTTCTTCAAAACCAATCGTTTCTTCTTCAGAATTTCTAAAGTAACTTAAATCTGATTGACTAAAAACACCTCTAGGAATAATAATATCGTAAAAACCAGGATTCTTTGTTGCTCTTAAAAAAGTTAGTAATTTTCTTTTATCAGCTGGATCTATCGTCACTTCTATGCCTTCGCCAACACGTGTAATTTGTGCATTTGAAGGTAAACCTTTCTGCATTTCTGAAGCGTAATTATCCATTGCACTACCAATAAAAGCGCCTGATGAACCACCAATTGTACGGTAAGATAAATGTGCTAAAACTTTCTTTTCTTTGGAAGATTCAGCAACTTCTTTGGGCTCTTCTACTTTTGGACCTTTATCATCTTTTTTATCTGAGGCAGTTTTTTTTGTTCCACAAGAGAACAAGACAAACGCACTAAAAACAAGAATTCCTAATTGATTAAATTTCATAATTGTGTTATATCGACATTTCAAAGATAATCAAGAATTTTTTAATAATTCGCTAAATCAATCAAAGCCTTTTCTAATCTTGATTTTCCTAGAAATTGATCTTCCAATTGACCAGCAAAAGGAACAGGTGTTGGTAGACTTGTCACAGTCTCAACTGGTCCGTCTAAAGACTCAAAGCAATGTTTGCTAATCAGAGCAGAAATATCAGAGGCAACACCTCCAAAACTTGTATCTTCTTGTAAAATTAAAGCTTTTCCTGTTTTTCTAACTGATGATAAAATCGCCTCAGTATCAAGCGGACTTAACGAACGTAAATCAATTAAATCTACTGAAAGATCAGAATTATTTTCTAAAACTTCTAAAGCCCAATGTACGCCAGCTCCAAAAGTAATCAGACTGATTTTATCACCTTCTTTCAGCAAGTTGGCTTTACCTAGTTCTGTTGTGTAATAATTAGTTGGAACATCACTGCGCTGACTTCTGTAAAGTGCTTTATGCTCGAAAAACATCACTGGGTTTGGATCTTCTATAGCAGAAATTAATAAACCTTTAGCATCATCAGCAAAAGCTGGATAAACAACCTTTAAACCTGGTGTTTTTGTGAACCAAGCCTCATTGGTTTGACTATGGAAAGGTCCTGCTCCAACGCCAGCGCCACAAGGCATACGGACCACAACATCGGCATTTTGATTCCAACGATAATGAATTTTAGCTAAATAATTCACAATCGGATTAAAGCCAGAAGACACGAAATCTCCAAATTGCATCTCGACAACCGCTTTCATTTTATTGATTGAAAGTCCCATTGCTGCTGATACAATCGCTGATTCGCAAATTGGCGTATTCCTGACACGTTCTTTCCCAAACTCATCAACAAAGCCTTCAGTTATTTTAAAAACACCTCCATAATCTGCGACATCTTGACCCATAATCACAAGATTATCATTTTTTTGCATTGCCATTTTTAAAGCTTCTGAAATTGCATCGACAAAACGAATGTGATTTGTTTCAGTTGAAGCAGGTAAGTTTTTAGGCTCAAAACCTTGATAAACATCAGCCAGCTCCTCCTCTATTGAAGATTCAATAGGCGGTGCATTATTTGCTTTTTTAAGATGTGTTTTAATTTCTTCATTAAATTCATCAGTAAACTTCTTCTGATCTTCTTTTGTCAACAAATCAGCATCCATCAATGCTTTCTCATAATTTTCAATAGGATCGCGTTTTTCCCAATAAGCCATTAAATCTTCTGGAACATATTTCGTCCCACTTGCTTCTTCATGTCCGCGACGCCTAAAAGTTTTAAACTCTATCAATATCGGTCTTGGATTTTCCCTCACACTTTCTGTGATTTCCTTCATTTTAGTAAAAACCTCAACGACATTATTACCATCGATAATATGAGATTCCATACCATAACCAACACCACGATCAGCAATGTTTTCGCAATTATATTGTTCATTAGTTGGTGTAGAAAGTCCGTATCCATTGTTTTCGACACAGAATAAAACAGGAAGTTGCCAAACAGAAGCGACATTCAGTGCCTCATGAAAATCTCCTTCACTTGTTCCGCCTTCTCCTGTAAAAACTGCAGTTAGCTTTTTCTCATTTCTAAGTTTGTGAGCAAGTGCAATCCCATCAGCAACACCGAGTTGTGGTCCCAAGTGAGAAATCATACCGACGATATGGTATTCTTGCGTTCCAAAATGAAAGCTACGATCTCTACCTTTTGTAAAACCATTGGCTTTACCTTGCCACTGCTCAAACAAACGGTAAAGCGGAATTTCACGAGAGGTAAAAACTCCAAGATTTCTGTGCATTGGCAGCACATATTCATCATTATTTAGGTTTTGCATCACGCCAGCAGCAATTGCTTCTTGGCCTATGCCGCTAAACCATTTTGAGATTTTGCCTTGACGCAAAAGAGTTAACATTTTATTTTCAATAACACGCGGTTTTAACATTCCACGGTATAAATCAATCGCTTTCGTTGGATTAATTTTATCAAGTTGAAATTCCATTTGTGATTTTATTCAAAAATTAAAGATTACAAGTTTATTAAAAAACTTCTTGAAAATCTACCCTTTTGACATCTTTAAGAAAGAGAATCAAAAAGTAATTTTATTTCATTAAATTTGTGAGTTACTTTAAAAACATCTTATGTCTTTCACAAATATACCAAGTGTTGATCTTGCAGATTTTTTATCTGATGATCCAAAAAGAAAACAAAAATTTGTCGATGAAATTGGTCAAGCTTATGAAGAGATTGGCTTTGTATCTTTGAAAAATCATTTTTTAAGTGAAAAATTGGTTGATCAATTATATACTGAAATCAAAGCTTTCTTCGCTTTATCAGACGATATTAAAAAGAAATATGAACGTGAAGACATCGGTGGTCAACGCGGCTATATTTCTTTTGGAAAAGAAACAGCTAAAGGTCGTGAAATCGCAGATTTAAAAGAATTTTGGCATTTTGGTCAAGAACCAGATGCTGATGCGAATTTAACTGAGAAGTATCATGAAAATGTGGAAGTTAAAGAACTTCAAAATTTCAATAAAGTAGGTATGGAAGCTTACAAGCTCCTAGAAAAAACTGGAATTCATGTTCTAAGAGCTCTTGCTTTGCATATTGGCTTGGAAGAAGGTTATTTTGATCATTGGGCAAAAAATGGCAACTCAATTTTGCGGCCAATTCATTATCCACCAATTCAAGAAGAACCTAAAGGTGCTGTACGAGCTGGTGCACATGGTGATATCAATTTAATCACTCTTCTGATGGGCGCTTCTACTGGAGGTTTACAAGTACAAAGAAAAGATGGCGAATGGATTGATGCCATCCCAAATGAAGATGAACTTGTGATTAATGTTGGTGATATGCTTGAAAGACATACAAATAACAAATTAAGATCAACAATACATAGAGTTGCCAATCCGCCAAAAGAAGATTGGGATAAACCACGATATTCAATCCCATTTTTCATGCATCCGCGTTCAGAAATGCCTTTAGATTGTTTAGAAGAATGCATCTCCGAAGACAATCCAAAACATTATGAAGACATTACTGCTGGTGAATTTTTACATCAACGTCTTGTTGAAATTGGTTTAATTAAAGAATAAAACTTCATATGGATCTCAAAGACCAACTTAAAGATTTATTTCCAGATCACGAACCTGATTCTTCTGAAAAAGAAGAAACGAACAAAGATGATGAGCTTGACATTTGGCTTCAAGAAGACCCTTTACTTTGTAAATTTGAAAAAAGAAAAGGCAAAGCGAATACAATCGTTGATGGCTATCAAGGTGCTAAAAAAGATTTTAAAAATCTGACTAAATTCCTTCAAAAAGAATGTGGCACTGGAGGTAGTTTTAAAAAAGAACAAATTATAATTCAAGGGGATTCTCGAGATAAAGTGATGGAACTCTTGAATGAAATAGGCTTTAAAACAAAACGTGTTGGAGGTTAACCTTCAATTCAAATATAAAACTTGACAAGATCGAGCCATGTGCTCGATCTTTAATTTAAAAATTAAAATTATGATTAAAGATTCTGAACTAATTATCAATCCAAATGGAACGGTTTACCATTTAGATTTAAAACCTGAAGATATTGCAGATACAATTATTACTGTTGGCGATCAATATCGTGTTGAACGCATCACCTCTTTTTTTGACGAAGTGATTTTTGAAACTCAAAAAAGAGAATTTAAAACGCAAACAGGTTACTACAAAGGCAAAAAATTAACTGTTATCTCTACAGGAATTGGAATTGACAACATCGATATTGTCATCAATGAACTTGATGCTTTAGTCAATATTGACTTAGAAACAAGAACAGAAAAGAAAGAACATCATAAATTAAACATCGTTAGAATAGGAACTTCTGGTGGCATACAACCTGGCGTTGGTGTAGATAAGTTTGTCATGGGAAAAGCAGGCGTTGGTTTTGATGGCTTACTTCACTATTATGAGCATTCGGGAATTGTTAACGAAAAAGCAACTGAAGCACTTAATAAACATCTTGATATTTCTTCAAAAAAACCTGAACCTTATATTGTTGATTGTGATCCTGAATTGGCTGCACTTTTCGAAAATGACGAGCAAGTTATCTCGGGTTACACAGGGACAAACTTAGGATTCTACGGACCACAAGGCCGTCGATTAAGAATACCACTTAAAGATGCTAATTTTATTGATCAATTAGTAAGTTTTAGACATCAAGATCAACGCATCACGAATTTAGAAATGGAAACAAGTGCTATTTATAGCTTGTCAAAAATTCTTGGTCATGGTGCATTGTCAATGAATGCCATTGTTGCCAACAGAGCTGATGGAGAATTTAGCGAAGACCCAAAAGCAGCAGTCAAATCATTGATTGAATTTACACTTGATAAGTTAGTTCAGTTGTAAAATAACCTTGATAAATTAAATAATTTAAGCCTGATCTTTTATCAGGCTTTTTTATGCTCTCTTTTTAAAGTGGTAAAATTTAGAGTTCATTCAAAAAATATATCGGAGACCATGAAATTATCTTAAAAATTTAACATATAAGATTTATAATTAAAACAAATTTCATTATTATAGTTTTTAAAATTTATATAATTAATTGAAAATCAAATAATTACACACTAATTCCCCAAGCAATGAATTTAATTAAAATAAAAAATCTCATTTAAAATTTATATTTTCTTTTAGTATCACGCAACCTTTTGTTTAGTTTTGCATCTACTAAGTAAATCTATTATTAATGCTTCTGACTATTGCTATCATTTTAGGCGTTTTGGTTTTGGTGAATATCTTTCTTTTGATATTCAGCTGCAACTCACCAGAGGATGATTTAAAAAATAAAAATTCTAAGAAAAAACCTATTCTGCCAAAAGGTTTAAGCAAGAGCAAAAGCAAGCACATTGTTTTTGCTGATAAGTAACTTACCAGTTTATTTTTGACTTATTTTTTTCTTCCAAATAAGCATTTGCTTTTGAAAAATGCTGATTTCCAAACCAATAACCACGATTAGCTGATAATGGCGATGGATGACCAGATTCTAAAATCAGATGTTTTTTATGATCTATAATCTTTGCTTTTTTCTTGGCAAAACCTCCCCAAAGCATAAACACTAAACTTTCTCTTTCACTTGATAAAGTCTCGATAACTTGGTTTGTAAATTTCTCCCATCCTTTATCTCTATGACTTCCTGGGTTGTGTGCCCTCACAGACAAAATTGCATTTAGTAAAAGTACGCCTTGTTTTGCCCAATGGGTCAAATTACCATGTGTCTGAGGTGCGATATTCAAATCTGTTTCTATTTCCTTAAAAATGTTTTTTAATGAAGGTGGCATGGCTGTCGTTTTAGGCACTGAAAAAGATAAACCATCAGCTTGGTTATAATTATGATATGGATCTTGACCTAATATAACGACTTTGACATCTTCAAAAGCTGTCAAATCAAAAGCTCTAAATAAATCTGAACTTTTAGGGAAACACTGATGGTTTTGATATTCATCTTTCACAAAAGCGACTAAATCTTCGAAATATTCTTTGTCAAATTCATCTTTTAAGTTTTTTTTCCAACTTGTCTCTATCTTAACATCCATGATTTTCAGTATTTTTGTGCGTTGCGAATGTATTCAAACTTATGATAAAAATTAAACAGAAAAGTTTACAAGATTTAGAATTTGATCAAGTTAAAGAACAGTTGAGTGAGTTTTGTGTCACAGATATTGGCTTGCAGAAAGCGCTTTCATTGAAGCCCTATGAAAAAAAGAGTAGACTGCTTAACGAAATCGAATTAACAAAAGAATATAAATCCTCTGAGTTTGAAGAAAAACCTATTCCAAATCATGGGTTTGAAGCTATTACCGAAGAAGTTAAACTCCTTCAAATTGAAGGTTCAAAACTTGAACTCGTTTCATTTAGGAAGTTTCTGAACATATCTGAAACAACAAATAATCATCTTTTATTTTTCAAAAAATATCAGCCACTTTATCCGAGATTATATCAAAAATCAAGTGAAGTAGAATACACTGACGCTGTTGTGATTAAAATCAAATCGGTTGTTAACCGTTTTGGTGAAATCCGTGATGATGCTTCTCCACAACTTCAAAGCATCAGAAGGCAAATCAATCAAATTAAAGGTCGGTTAAATTCAAGCTTCGCCAAAGCTCTAGCCAAATACAATTCTTATGGTTATTTAAGCGACATCAAAGAATCTGTCGTTGATAATTATCGTGTTTTGGCAGTACCAGCAATGCATAAACGCAAAGTTAAGGGTAGTACGCTGGGGAGTTCGAAATCTGGTAATATTGTTTACATTCAACCTGAAGAGACACATGAAGCTGAGCGAGACTTAAGCCATTTGATTCATGAAGAGAAAGAAGAAATCAACAAAATATTAAAAGAACTCACTGAATTTGTCAGACCTTTTTCTGAGTTATTTCTTGATTATCAAAACTATTTAAGCGCGATCGATGTGATTGCTGCCAAAATTAAATATGCTGAACTTTATGAAGGTTTGCTTCCAAAACTTTCGGAAACCAAAGAGATTTACTTAAAGGATGCTTATCACCCACTTCTTTTAATCAACCATAATAAGAATAGTAAAAAAACCTATCCTCAAGATATCAGTCTCAATGAAAAACAGCAGATAATCGTGATTTCAGGACCTAATGCTGGTGGTAAAAGTATCACGCTTAAAACCGTTGGTTTGTTACAAGTCATGTATCAATCAGCCATGCCAATTCCTGTTCATGAGTTTTCTCGTATGAGTGTTTTCGATAAAGTTTTAACAGATATTGGAGATAACCAAAGTATTGAAAATCATTTAAGTACCTACAGTTATCGTTTAAAAAACATGCGTAAATTCATCAAAGCATGCAATGCGAAAACTTTATTTTTAATAGATGAATTTGGTACCGGAACAGATCCTGAGCTTGGTGGCGCTTTAGCTGAAACCTTTTTAGAAGTTTTTCATGAAAAAGGTGCTTACGGCATTATCACAACACATTATGCCAATCTGAAAACGATGGCAAATGAAAATCCGGCTATTGTCAATGCAAACATGATGTTTGATAATAACAGTTTAGAGCCAATTTTTAAGCTAAAATTGGGTGAAGCAGGTAGTTCATTTACCTTTGAAGTTGCACAAAAAAACGGTATTCCATACAGCTTAATCAATCGTTCAAAAAAGAAAGTAGAACGCGGAAAACTGCGTTTTGATAAAAGTATTGCAAAGCTTCAACAGGAGCGATCACAACTTTCAAAAACAAAAAACAAGCTACAGGAAGCGGCATCTCAAGCGGATGAAGAACAGAGAAAATTAGATGAAAAGAATACGCGTATTCAAGAAAAATTAGAGAGTTACCAAGAACTTTATGATGCCAATCAAAGATTGATTAACATTGGAGAGAAAGTCAATAGCCTTTCAATACAATATTTCAATAATAAAAATAGGAAACAACTGATTGGAAATCTTTTAAAACTAGTTGAAAAAGAAAACTCAAAAAGAATTAAACTTTCTCAACAAGAAGAAAAACGTAAAAAACAAGCTGAAAGAAAAATCCAAAAAGAGGTTGAAAAAAAGGTCGAAAATATTCGTACTAAAAAGAAGAAAGAGAAAGAAAAAGCAAAAAAAGAAAACAATCAAGAAAAGCCAAAAGCTGAAATTTACGTCGGTGACAGCGTCAGACTCATCAACGGAAGAGCTGTTGGTACACTTGACAAATTTGAAAAAAATAAGGCCATAGTTAATTATGGTGCTTTTACAACCTCAGTTTCTCCTGAAGAATTAGAGCTCGTTAAACGTAACAATCATGGAAATACCAAAAAATAAACAAATCGTTTTATTTGATGGCGTTTGTAATTTATGCCACAACGCTGTTCAATTTATCATTAAAAGAGATCCTAAAGACAAGTTTGTTTTTGCTTCTCTAGACAGTGAAATTGGTGAAAAGTTACTTTCTGATCGACATATTGATCGAAGTAAAATTGATTCAATCGTCTTGATTATTCCAGATGACGCTTACTTCATCAAATCTGATGCGGCCTTAGAAATATCAAAATCTTTATCCAGTATTTACCCTATATTTAGTTATTTTTCAATCTTACCTCAAGCTTTCAGAGATTTTGTTTACGATTTAATTGCAAAAAATAGATATCGTATTTTTGGAAAAAAGGAAGAATGTCCGTTGCCTTCTCCAGCTCAAAGAGAAAAGTTTTTATCTTAGTTTATCTCTAAAATAATATAAAAACAGAAGTCCGCCATAAATGACGGACTTCCTCCCTAACCAAAATATCTCAATGAGATAAAAACTAAATTGTAATTAAAGATAATTACAATTACAAATTTACTTTGAATTGTCCTTTCCAAAACTTAATTATTACCCAAATATGTTGAGTACATTGTTAAAAAACAAAGTAATAATATTAATAATCTCTTATCAATTGATTATTCAAAATCAGGCTTAATTTGAGTAAATTTGCCAGCTATGAAAAAAAATCCTGAAGAATATATTGAAGTTTATGGTGCGAGAGCTCATAACTTAAAAAATATCGATGTCAAAATACCTCGTGATAAGTTAGTTGTCATCACTGGCTTATCTGGCTCAGGAAAGTCTTCACTTGCGTTTGATACAATATATGCAGAAGGTCAGCGCCGATATATTGAAACTTTTTCAGCTTATGCAAGACAATTTCTTGGTGGTCTTGAACGCCCAGATGTTGATAAAATTGATGGCCTTTCTCCTGTTATTTCTATCGAACAAAAAACAACTTCAAAAAGTCCGAGAAGTACAGTTGGAACGATTACCGAAATCTATGATTTCATCCGTTTGTTATATGCAAGAATTGGTGTTGCCTACAGTTACAAAACCAATGAAAAAATGATCAGTTTTACCGAGGAAGAAATCCTTGATAAAATAAGTCAAGATTTTGATGGAAAACGCATCAACATTTTAGCGCCAATTGTCAAATCTAGAAAAGGACACTACAGAGAACTTTTTGAACAAATTGCTAAACAAGGTTTTTTAAAAGTACGTGTTGATGGCGAAATCAGAGACATTGAAAAAGGTATGAAAATCGAGCGTTACAAAACGCATGATATTGAAATTGTTGTTGATAGATTGAAAGTTTCTAAAGATGAAAAAGATCAAAAACGCTTATCTGAAAGTATTTCGACAGCGATGCAACGTGGTGATGACGTTTTGATGATTTTAGAACACAAAAGCAAAACGCCAAAATTCTTCAGTAAAAACTTAATGTGTCCAACAACTGGAATTTCATATCCGCTACCTGAGCCAAATAATTTTTCTTTTAACACACCAAAAGGCGCTTGTCCAAAGTGTAATGGTTTAGGTCAAGTTTATATTGCTAATCCAGATAAAATAATTCCTAACAAAGAATTATCAATTCGACAAGGTGCTTTAGAACCACAAGGCAAATACAAAAAAACAAATTGGATATTCAAGCAAATCGCTCTTATCGCTGAACATTATGAATTCAGTATAGATACGCCTGTTAAAGATATTCCTAAAGAAGCGATTGACACAATTTTATACGGTGGGAAAGCCAGTTTCAAAAAATATGGTGAGGCTGCAAAAGTCACAGCTGAAAAATCTTATGATTTTGAAGGAATTGCACATTTTATAGAAAAAACTTATGCGCTGAAAGAATCTTCTGCCAGCTTAAAACGTTGGGCCAAAAAATACATGAACGATAAGCTTTGCGATAAGTGCAATGGATCTCGACTTCAAAAAGAAGCTTTATATTATCGTTTTAACGACAAAACAATTCAGGATCTCATCAATATGGATATTGATGAATTAAGTGAGTTTTTTAAAAAATCTAAAAAAGAGCTAAATCAAAAGCAACTAAAAATTGGAGGAGAGATTATTAAAGAGATTTCAACTCGACTTCAATTTTTATTAGATGTTGGGCTTAATTATTTGAATATTAACAGAGCTTCTAAAAGTTTATCTGGTGGTGAAGCACAACGTATTAGGCTGGCAACTCAAGTTGGTTCTCAACTTGTTGGCGTGCTTTATATTCTTGATGAGCCAAGCATTGGTTTGCATCAGCGCGATAATGAAAAATTGATTAATTCACTGATCACTTTACGTGATGTTGGAAACTCAATAATTGTCGTTGAGCATGATAAAGATATGATTGAAAGAGCTGATCACGTGATTGATATTGGTCCAAAAGCAGGAAAAAATGGTGGGCAAATCATCAGTGAAGGCACGCCAAAAGAAACATTAAAACAAAGAACGCTGACCGCCGATTATCTTTCTGGTGAGCGGCAAATTGAAATTCCGGAACGCCGTAGAAAAGGAAATGGTAATTTCTTGAAGCTTAAAGGTGCAAAAGGAAATAATCTTAAAAATGTTTCTATTAAAATTCCTTTGGGAACAATGATCGCTGTGACTGGCGTTTCAGGAAGTGGAAAGTCGACTTTAATCAATGAGACGCTTTACCCGATTCTTAATAATCATATTTACAACGGCGTTAAAGAACCTTTAGCTTATGATAGCATTAAAGGTTTAGAACATATTGATAAAGTGATTGACATCAACCAATCGCCAATTGGGAGAACGCCAAGATCAAACCCGGCAACTTACACAGGCGTTTTTGACGAAATCAGATCTTTATTTGCAAAAACACCTGAGTCGTTAATTCGCGGTTATAAACCAGGACGTTTCAGTTTTAATGTCAAAGGTGGTCGTTGCGAAGTTTGTGGTGGTGCTGGCGTTAAAGTTATTGAAATGAATTTCTTGCCAGATGTTCACGTCGAATGTGAATCTTGTATGGGAAAAAGATTCAATAGAGAAACTTTAGAGATTAGATACAAAGGCAAATCTATCGGTAATGTTCTTGAAATGACTATCGATGAAGCCACTGATTTTTTTGAACCTATTCCTAAAATTTATCGAAAACTAAAAACAATTAAAGATGTTGGTTTAGGTTATATCACGCTGGGACAACAAAGCACCACATTATCTGGCGGTGAGGCACAAAGAATTAAGTTAGCAACTGAACTATCCAAAAAAAGTAGTGGACAAACATTTTATATTCTTGATGAACCCACAACAGGTTTGCATTTTGAAGATATTAAAATCTTGATGAATGTCCTTGAAAAACTTGTAACTAAAGGTAATACTGTTCTAATTATTGAGCACAACATGGATGTCATTAAACTCGCTGATTACATCTTTGATATTGGTTACGAAGGCGGTAAAAATGGCGGTCAACTTGTTGCAGAGGGAACGCCTGAAAAATTGATTAAAGACAAAAAAAGTTATACGGCAAAGTTTCTAAAAAAAGAGCTACTTTTGCCATCCTGAAATTTTAAAAGACATGGTGACTAAACATTATAAAAACTGGAACGAAATAAAAACAAACGACAGCTGGGCTTTGTTTAAAATAATGAGTGAATTTGTTCATGGCTATGAACGAATGAGCGAAATTGGGCCATGCGTCTCTGTTTTTGGTTCTGCCAGAATGAAACCTGGTGACAAATATTACGAACTAACTGTCAAGGTTTCCGAGAAAATTGTCGAAAAAGGTTTCGGCGTGATCACTGGCGGAGGTCCTGGCATCATGGAAGCTGGAAATAAAGGCGCTCATCAAGGTGGTGGTACTTCTGTTGGTCTAAATATTGATTTACCTTTTGAGCAGCACGACAACCCATATATCGATAAAGATAAAAGCTTAGATTTTGATTATTTCTTTGTTAGAAAAGTCATGTTTGTCAAGTATTCTCAAGGATTTGTTGTGATGCCTGGTGGTTTTGGAACTTTAGACGAATTGTTTGAAGCAATCACACTTATACAAACGCGTAAAATCGATAAATTTCCGATTATTCTTGTAGGCAAAGATTACTGGAGTGGTTTATTAGATTGGATCAAGAAAACCTTGAGTGATGATTACGCAACAATCAATCCTGAAGATTTAGATTTGATACAGCTTGTTGACTCTGAGGAGGAAGTTGCTGAAATACTCGATCAATTCTATGATAAATTTGATCTAAGTCCTAATTTTTAATGAAAGTTAAGCTTCAATTTATATTAAGTTTATTCATAGTTTTTTCGTTTCAAAGCTATTCGCAAGAGACGATCAAAACGATGTTTTATAATTTGCTTGATTTTTCAGAAGCGCCACCTACTGACAGATCCGACATTCTCAATTCGATCTTAGCAAGTTATGATCCTGATATCTTTATGGTGTCAGAATTACAAACTGAAGCCGATATGAATTTAATCTTAAATCAATCATTTGATTATACTGAACAATCAGTTTCTTCTGCGCCTTTTGTTTACAATACATCTGGTTTTGGAGGAAATTTACATCAACTTGTATTTTTTAAAACTGAAAAAATGCAGCTTATGGAAACTAATCAGATTCAAACAAATATTAGAGATATCAATCATTACAAATTTCAGATGAACACAGCTGATGAAGAAATGCTTCATGTTTTTGTTGCTCACTTTAAAGCAGGACAATATGAAAGCAATCAGCAGGAACGGTATTTTGAAGCTACGAAATTTGTCAATTATATTTCTGATTTAGATGCTGATGCTAATATTATTTTCGGTGGCGATTTTAATTTTTATTCTCCTACTGAAGCAGGTTTCGTGACAATACAATACGGAACTTTAAACACAGATATGCTTGATCCGTTAAATCGTGTTGGCGAGTGGCACAACAACGCCACATACAGCGATGTGCATACACAGAGTACAAGGAGAAGTAACGGCAATTTCGGAGATCATGGTGCTGGCGGTGGTTTAGATGATAGATTTGATTTTATTTTTATTTCAGATAACTTAGCTGAGCAAACGAACAACATCAGATATGTTGAAGATACTTATCAAGCCTACGGAAATAATGCAAATTGCTTTAATAACAATATTAACTATATCAATTGTACTGGAGATTTTGATCAGGATTTAAGAAATCTACTTTATGATATGAGTGATCACTTACCTGTTGTGATGAGTTTAGAAACTGATTCAAACTTTTTGAAAGTCAAAAATTATCAAATCAAAAATAACGTCTCTCTTTTAAGTGGAAACTTAGTTGATGATATGGTAGATTTTAAGTTCAATTCTTCACTTATTGGCAAAAAAGCATATATTTATAACAGTTTAGGTCAAAACTTAGGTGGTTTTACAATAAATAACACTTTTAGAAGTTATGACATCTCAGCCTATCCAAACGGAATTTATATGCTTAAAATAACTGATTTAGAAGGTCACATCAAGATAATCAAACGCTAAAAAAACCAAATGAAGCATTTTATATTTTGCTTTATTCTGGGAATAAGCCTGACTTATGGTCAACACCATAAAATAACGGCTGACATTGTTGTGTCTAAAAATTTAAAACGTTTAGATGTCAATTCTCAAATCGATTTTGTCAATACGACTAAAAAAAAGCTTGATACACTTTATTTTTATGATTGGAATAATGCCTTTTCTGATAAAGATAGTCCGCTTGCAAAACGATTTGCTGAAGAATATGCCAGAAAATTTCATTTCACTTCTAAAGAATTAAGAGGCTACACTCAACTGAAGGATTTTTACGTAAGCTCACAAAATACAAACTGGTTTTATAAAGAAAATCAACCCGATATACTTTTCATTGTTTTAGAAAAACCACTAGAACCTGAAGATTCCGTAAACCTTCAACTCAATTATCATCTCAATATTCCAATACAAGGCCTGGTTAAATCAGGATGGTCTGCTGATAAATTAAGGCTAAAAGACTGGCTTATTACACCTGCAAAACATCAAAATGATTGGGTTTTATATAGCAACAAAGCACTTGATGATTATCCAACTCAATTCTTAGATTATAATTTGAACTTTGAAATTCCTAAAGGTATCTTTTTGAAATCTAGCTTTGACATGACTGAACTTCAAATAAGTTATCAAAAAAATAAATTTAAACTTTCAGGTCAACAAATTTTAGACAATGATGTTTATTTAACGAGAAGAGATGAGTTTTCTTCTGTTAAAACAGATTTAGTTGAAGTCATATCAAATTTAGAGTCAGAATCTGTTCGTCCAGAAATCAAGGCATTAATAACAGATAGAGTTGCCTTTTTCTTGAATGAAAACATTGGCAAATTCCCACATCCAAAATTATTGGTTTCTGAACTCGATTATAGCCTATCTCCTGTTTATGGCTTAAATCAATTACCAAGTTTTATCAGACCTTTCCCTGATGGTTTTCAGTATGATGTCAAACTTCTCAAAACGATGACGCTTAAATATCTGAAAACAAAAATCGCGATAAATACAAGAAAAGACAAGTGGTTCATCGATGCTTTAACAGTCAAATTGATGATAGATTACATCGATAAATATTATCCAGACATGAAGCTTTTAGGCAGCTTTAGTAAGTTTTTTGGTGTTCGTTGGTTTCATGCCTCAGACTTAATGTTTAATGACAGATATAGATTCATTCATGAAACAATGATTCGACAAAACCTGAAGCAACCTATTGACATGCCTCAAGACGAAATGCTTAAATTTAACAGGCAGCTTTCGAGTCCATATCAAGCAGGTTTAGGTCTTAAATATTTAGGCGATTATATTGGTCAAGAAAACTTAAATCAAAGTATTCGTGAGTTTTTTAAAGAAAAGAATTTAAGCCATGCTTCGTCAGAATTATTTCTAAAAACATTAGAAAAAAACACAGATAAAAATATAGCTTGGTTTAAAGATAACTATCTTAACTCATACAAAGACATCGACTTTAAGGTTGGAAGAGTTTCAAGAAATGATCAAGGTTTTGAAGTTGAAGTTATCAATAAAACAGAAAGTCCTATGCCAGTTAAATTAGGACTTTATAAAGATGATGATTTCATTAAAAGCATCTGGATTGAAGATTTTAAGTGGCATTCAAAAACTTTACAGGTCAATACGCCTGAAGCAAACAAATTTATGGTTAATTATGATTATAGTTTGCCAGAATATAATGCTAGAAATAATATTAAACGCAAAAATAAAATCTTTAACAAACCGATTCAAGTCCGTTTATTAGAAGATATTGAAGATCCAGAATACAATCAAGTATTTGTAATGCCCGAGTTTACTTACAACCTTTATGACGGTATTGCTATTGGTTCAAAAATTTACAACACCTCTCTCCTACCAAAAAATTTTAGCTACGATATTGGTCCGAAATATGGTTTTGGGAGTCAAGCCGTTGTTGGCTCAATTAGTTTTGATTACACACAATATTTTAAACAACAAGATTTGTTTAGAATAAGATATGGCGCAAGCGGTTCAAGATATTCATATAACACAGACTTGTTTTACAAACGTTATTCTGCATTTATGCAAATGGCTTACAGACCAACAGATTTAAGAAGTAATAAACGTCATTATTTAACTTTGAGAACTGTTAATGTCGATCAAGATGAAAGTGAAACCGTTGAAACAGAAGAACCAAATTATAACGTTTTCAATATTACTTATGCTTTTCAGGATAAAAACCTGGATCATTTCTTTACGACTCAAATTGATTACGAAATTTCAAAAAAATTCAGTAAAGTCTCAGCATCCGTAAGGTATAGAAAGCTTTTTGAAAATAACAGACAAATCAATATCAGATTATTTGCAGGATTATTTTTATATAATGACACCAACGATTCTGATTATTTTAGTTTCGGAATCGACAGACCTTCAGACTACATGTTTGACTACAATTACTACGGAAGAAGTGAAGATGACGGATTATTTAGTCAACAATACATTCAAGCGGAAGGAGGTTTTAAATCTATATTTGAAAACCGATATGCTGATCGCTGGATAGCAACATCGAATGTGAGCACAACCATCTGGAACTGGATTTTTGCTTACGCAGATTTAGGCTTCCATAAAGACATGGGAGAATCTGCTAACTTCATTTATGATTCAGGCATTCGTTTAAATTTAGTCGAAGATTATTTTGAACTCTATCTCCCTATTTATTCAAATAATGGTTGGGAGGTTTCTGACAATCATTATGATGAAAACATCCGTTTTATTGTCACATTAGATTTTAAAACACTTTTAGGACTTTTTAAAAGAAAATGGTATTAAAGTCAATGAAAAATACCGTTAATCATTTAACATAAAGATTTATTTTTTGATAGTGAATATCACAAAACATGAACTTAAAAACTTCAATTAGAATAAATTCCGAGACTTATCTTCGTTAAAAGATAATCATGAAATCGTTAAATTTGATGTAAAATTACTAACAAAAAGTCTTCTGACTAACATTTATTCAAAAATCATCAGTCAAACCAGCTTTTAGTACTTGATTATTTACTACATTTTTCTTACATTCGCAAGAACTAAAATTCATACGAATGCAAGACGTCGCACAAAATAAAGATATTTCATTTGAAGACTTCAAAAAAGAAGTTTTAGAAGATTACAAAATTGCTGTCACAAGTCGTGAATGCAGTTTATTAGGAAGACGCGAAGTGCTTACAGGTAAAGCAAAATTCGGGATCTTCGGTGATGGGAAAGAAGTACCTCAACTCGCTTGGGCAAAATCTTTTAAAAACGGTGATTTCAGATCTGGATATTACCGTGACCAAACATTTATGATGGCTATCGGCCAACTGACAATAGAACAATTCTTTTCTGGCTTATACGCCAACACTAATATTGAAGATGAGCCAATGTCTGGTGGCCGCCAAATGGGTGGACACTTTATGACACACAGCTTAAATGAAGACGGCTCATGGAAAAATCTCACTGAACAAAAAAATTCAAGTGCAGATATTTCTCCTACTGCTGGGCAGATGCCAAGACTTTTAGGTCTTGCACAAGCTTCTAAAATATACAGAAATGTAGAAGGTATTGACACTGAAAATTTCTCTAAAAACGGAGACGAAATTGCTTGGGGAACAATCGGGAATGCCAGCACGAGTGAAGGCCTTTTCTGGGAGACATTCAACGCAGCTGGAGTCTTACAAGTTCCTATGGTAATTAATGTTTGGGATGATGAATACGGAATATCTGTTCACGCAAAACATCAAACTACAAAAGAAAACATCTCTGAAATACTAAGTGGATTTCAAAGAAATAATAAAGATAAAGGTTACGAAATCATCAAAGTAAAAGGTTGGGATTACGCAGCATTAATCGATGCTTACCAAAGAGCTGAAAAAATAGCACGAGAAGAGCATGTTCCTGTTTTAATACATGTTATTGAATTAACTCAGCCGCAAGGTCACTCTACTTCTGGCTCACACGAACGTTACAAAAGTAAAGAACGTTTAGAGTGGGAAACTGAGCATGACTGTAATTTAAAGATGCGCGAATGGATGATTAGCAAAGGAATTGCGACTGATGAAGAATTAAGCGATCTTGAAAAATCAATCAAAAAAGAAGTGCGAGATGGAAAGAAAGCTGCAGTTAAAGCTTTTGGAACGCAAGCCAAAACTTTCAAGAAAGAAGCTCTAGAACTTCTTGAAGATTTAGAAAATACTTCAGATGAGAGTGAGAAAATTCAATCTTTAATCAACGGATTAAAAGAAGATACAAATACAATTAAAAGTAGAATTTTTGCTGATTGCCGAAAAGCTTTACGTTATGTTCGTCACGAACAAAACGAAGTAAAATCAAATCTAATCAATTGGCTAGAAGATTTTAGTCAGAAAGTTCAACCTGATTATAGCCAACATTTATGGAGCGACTATGAAGGAAGTGCAAAAAACATTGCTGAAGTTCTTCCTGCATATGATGACAACTCAGAAGAAGTTGATGCAAGAATCATTATGCGTGATAACTTTGATGCAATTTTCAAAAATAAACCTGAGACTTTAATTTTTGGTGAAGATGCTGGTGAAATTGGTGATGTTAACCAAGGTTTAGAAGGACTTCAGGAAAAGTATGGAGAACTCAGAGTCTCTGATGCTGGAATCCGTGAAGCAACAATATTAGGTCAAGGCATCGGGATGTCATTAAGAGGTTTAAGACCGATTGCTGAAATCCAATACCTCGATTATTTATTGTACGCATTACAAATCATGAGTGATGATTTAGCAACAACACTTTATAGAACTAAAGGCAAACAAAAATCGCCATTAATTGTAAGAACGCGTGGTCACAGACTAGAAGGTATTTGGCACTCAGGTTCACCAATGGGCGGAATTTTACATCTTGTTCGTGGTATCAATGTACTTGTTCCTCGTAATATGACTAAAGCTGCAGGTTTTTATAACACAATGCTAGAAAGTGATGAGCCTTCTTTAATTGTTGAATGCCTAAATGGTTATAGACTAAAAGAGAAGTTACCATCCAATTTAGGTGAGTTTAGAACACCTGTCGGTCAAGTTGAAACAATACGTGATGGTCAAGATATAACAGTTGTTTCTTATGGTTCTACGCTAAGAATTATAGAGCAAGCCGCTGAAGAATTAGCTGAAATTGGTATTGATATCGAATTGATAGATGTACAATCTTTATCACCTTTTGATTTAAATCACGACATCGTTAAAAGCGTTGAGAAAACAAATCGTTTACTAGTTATTGATGAAGATGTACCAGGAGGTGCTTCTGCTTTTATTTTACAAAAAATTATCGATGAGCAAAATGCTTATCAATATTTAGATAGTAAACCTCAAACGTTGACAGCTAAAGAGCACAGACCTGCTTATGGAACTGATGGAGATTACTTCTCTAAACCATCAGCAGAAGATGTTTTTGAGAAAGTTTATGCGATTATGCATGAATTCAATCCTCAAGAATTTCCAGCGATTAGATAAGTTATAAAACCTATTTATATACTGCTTAAAGAGCTTTGGTTTTTAAGAATCAAAGCTCTTTTTGTGTTTTAAATCCATTCTTGTTTTGAAGATTCAATTTTAAACATCAAGTAATTCGTTAGTTTCTGAATATTTTTAGCATCTAAATACTTAACCTTCAAACTTCCTGATGCGGTATAAATTGTTAAGCTTGATAGACCTCTTCTTTTCTGAAAAACACTTTGGCTCACTCTTATTGATTGAATTTTATAAATTTCTAAATATGTTGTTCTGGTTCCAATGATGCCACTTCCAATTTTTAGTATATCATCAGAGAATGAAACATAAGATTTTTTGACTCTCAGATAAGAAAATACAGCTAATAATACTGATAAAAAAAGCAAGATGATAAATGAATAAATAGAAGATTGATACCAAATAAACAGTAAGATAAGAGCGATCATCGTAAAAAACAGACGAGACAAATCAACACGAAGTCTAAAAAGCTGACATTTCAATTTTATAAAAGATTGTTCATTTAAAACTCTCCCATTGAATAGAATTTTAAAAAAAAGTTTCACATAATCAGCAGGTAATCCCACCAAACCAATTTTATTCTTCTCTGAAGTTTCTTCTGCACTCGCTTGACTCACAAAAGCATTTTCAAAACCAAAAAGTTTTCTGACAGGGTTTGTTCTAAATTCTAAGGTTTGCACTTTTGAAGATTTCAAAACTTTTTTAAATCGATTAAAAAGACCATACTCAACTTCATAATCTTGATCAAGCTCTATAACTCTGAGATTAAAATACTTGAGGATGGTAAATATGGCCGTGACTATAAATCCGATTGCAATAAAAGCAAAAACAGCTAAAAAGACCAACAATAATTGACCGGTGAAATAATGATTGTTTGTCGTAATTTGTTCAGTTAAAAACTCATCATAATTTTGCTTATGAAAATCTGAAAAAGTATTAAAGGCGTAAGCTATGAAGGCTAAAACAAGACTCAACCCTTTCAAAATATTCGAACTCAAACCGACTTTTAATAATTCAAAAAAACCGAGTTGAAATACAACAGTTTCATTATATTTTAAATTGTTATTAAGCTTATCCTTTCTTTCGTCTTGAGAAACAAATTGATCATCCAAATCATCTTCCGACAGCTTTTCATGCTTTCTGACCAACAATAATCTTTTAAGTTCTTCAGCATCTTCTTTTCGCAAAGCTCTTATTTGAACTTCAGCTTTTGATTCACCAGCTGTTTCAATATCTAAACCAACAACGGATAATATTTGTTGTAAGAAATTCTGTTGTAAATTAATATTTTGAATACGATCAAAAGGAATTTCTATTTCACGCCTTTTAAATAAGCCTTTGTGAAGATGAAAAGCATCATCAGAGATATAAAATGTATATTTTCTGAAAAGCACATAGGTATAAATAAACTGAAGAACGACTAAGGCAATGAGACCCAAATAAAAATAAAGAATGTAATCTCTAACACTTTCACTGACAAAAGGCAACGCAATTAGATATATATTTTGTTTGATGCGTTTGATTAAATCAGCAAAAAACATTAAAAAAACACCATTAAATGACTGATGTCTAGATTCTCTAAAGTTGTTGGTTTCCTTCCTCAACTGATTCGTTTTTGTGCATCACAATAGCCTTAAGCCTTCGTGATGTTTGCTCATCTAAGCCTTTAATTTTTAAATCTCCAGATGAAGCTCCTGCAGTATAAAATATCACTTCATATAACTTAAACCATTTCAAAATCAGGTTTTGGCTGACTTCAACATGCTGAATATTTTTAAAAGGGACTAGCGTTTCTTTATGGTATAAAAAACCTCTTGCGTAATATAAATCATGCTCTCTCACCCCAACTTGACGTTTGTGAAAGCCCATTTCAATTTCAATAAAGGAAATTAAAAAAATAACAAACGGGACACCTAAAACCAAAATGAGGTTTATCATTTGAATATTAGACAAAAAATAAATAAGTCCAGCGGCTGTAAGATAAAGCACAAAAAATAAAAGTAAACGAGAGCGTAAAAAAATAAGGTATCGTTTGTTTAGACCTTGAGTGTCCACTGCCTTGAAATCAGGCAAATTGGAAATATCTAATGAGACATTTTCAAATTCCTGATCTGTTATATTATTCAATGATGTCAATGCGTTTAGCGTTTTTATATTTAGCTGTAAAAACATCATCAAAACCCATTTTTTCGAGTGCTGATCTTAGTTTTTGAGCTTCTTCTAAAGTTTGAAATACCCCGATAGAATATGAGTTTAAATAATAATTTTCATCACCTCTCAAAACCAAGAAATCTTTGGAAAGTGTCGGAACTTCATAGCGTTCAAACGCGCCAACTTGAACTGAGAAATAAGTCTCAGGTTCTTTAAAATCAACAGAGCTTTGCTTCTTCTCCAATTGACTTTCTAAGATTGAGATTTCTTGCTTAAGATTTTCATTTTCTGATTTTAAGGAGACAAGTTCCTCTTGTTGAGAGGTTTCTGTTGTTGCTTTTTCACTAGAAATTCCTAATGTGGATGGGCTTGTATAAGCCAAGGCTATCACCACCAAAAGAAGAATTAATAATATAACAGCGATTGTTGTTGCTGTGCGTTTTTTGTTTTCAATAGCTTCATTTTCTTTCTGCTGTCGCTCAATAGCCGCATCTCGCTCAGCAATTTTTTTTTCATAATCAGCTGATTGATTTTTATATTTTGCTAACTCTTCTTCTGTTAAAATTGGTGACATATTTCATGTATTTGATTAACAAATATACTTAAGTTTTAAGGAATCCACTTCTTTTCAAAGTTTGGTTTTCTTTTTTCTAAAAATGCATTGCGTCCTTCTTTAGCTTCTTCAGTCATATAAGCTAAACGAGTTGCTTCTCCTGCAAAAACTTGTTGACCAACCATTCCGTCATCAGTTAAGTTCATCGCAAATTTGAGCATTTTAATTGATGTTGGTGATTTTGCCAAAATCTCTTGTGCCCATTCATAAGCTTTGTCTTCAAGATCTTCATGAGGAATAACGGCATTGACCATTCCCATTTCATAAGCTTCTTGAGCTGAATAATCTCTTCCTAGGAAAAAGATTTCTCTCGCTTTTTTCTGTCCAACCATTTTAGCTAAATATGCAGATCCATAACCACCATCAAAGCTTGTTACATCAGCGTCTGTTTGCTTAAAAATAGCATGTTCTTGACTTGCTAAAGTTAAATCACAAACAACGTGAAGTGAATGTCCACCACCAACAGCCCAACCAGGTACAACTGCGATGACAGCTTTAGGCATAAAACGGATTAATCGCTGTACTTCTAGAATATTTAGCCTATGGTAACCATCATTACCAACATAACCTTGATGTCCTCTGGCCTTCTGGTCACCACCGCTGCAGAAAGAGTAAACACCATCTTTGGAAGAAGGGCCTTCAGCACTTAATAAAACAACGCCTATTGACGTATCTTCATTGGCATCATAAAAAGCTTCGTAAAGCTCTTTTGTTGTTTGCGGACGAAAAGCATTTCTCACATCAGGGCGATTAAAAGCAATTCTTGCAACACCATTGGATTTCTTGTAAGTGATATCCTCAAACTCTTTAACTGTAGTCCAGTTCATATTAAATGATATTAATTATCTAAAATTTTTCCTTCGTAAGAATAATACTTCAGGTCTTTATCCTTAAACTTTTTTTCCTCTTCATCATAAACCTTGCACTCATCAATTGGCGAAACGTATAAATGTAAACTCATGGATTTATCATCTGCAATATTTTCTAAAGAATGGTATCCCATGTGATCATTCATATAAGATAAACGAGATTCTGACATTTTAGAATCATCCGTTTTTTCAATTGAATCTCCATTTTCTTTAAAGCGTTTTTCACGCAATTTCCCTTCAGCTAAATAAACCCAACATTCTTCTCCATCATGACTATGAATAGATGTTTTTTGACCTTTATTCCAACATAACAAAAGCAACTCAAAATCTTGAGTTCTCATGATGCAGTTTCTCGTGTATGTTTGATCAGAAAAATGAGCGTACGCACTCAAATCTTCTGGTGAAATATCCATATTTTTTGCAATTTGTACATAATCATTTCCTTCACATTTTGGGAGTTCCTCTAAAAGTTGGTTTAATGATGTTATTTGTTTCAAAGCAATTTGTTTTTAAAAAATTTTAAATCTATTTAACGAAAAATAGATATCTATTTATTTATTTTCGTAAATATAAATTTCAGAACATGCAAATGCAAGAAGACTTATCATTATTTCAGAAAATAGCGACTAAACTTCTCCAAAAAGAAAAAGAAAATGGCGTTGTAAAACCTATACCGCCACAAGAATTGTTTGATCAACTCGATTTAAAACTTCAAGATGAAGCATTATCAGAAGAAGATTTAGAAAAAGCATTGACTGACGTTGTGCTCAATACACCGCGAACGTCAACTAACTTGTTTTTTAATCAACTTTTTGGCGGACGTCAATCTAAAGGAACTTTAGGTGAACTTATCGCTGCTATGCTTAACAATAGCATGTACACTTATAAAGTTGGTGGACCTCAAGTTGGTATCGAAAAAAACATCATCAAAAAAGTTTGTGAACTAATTAGTTACGATGAAAATGCCGATGGAACCTTCCCTCCTGGCGGGTCAATGAGTAACTTTATGGCTTTAATTATGGCCAGAGATGCCCACAATCGCGAAATTAAAAACGAAGGTATAACATCAAAAATGACAGTTTATACTTCTGAAGATTCACATTATTCTATTCAAAAAAATACAACATTTGCTGGAATTGGTATAAATCAAATTAGGAATATTAAAACCAATGCGAATGGACAGATGGATGTTGATGCATTAGCTCAACAAATTGCTGAAGACGAAGAGGCAGGCTATAAACCCTGTTTTGTCAATGCGACCGCTGGAACAACAGTTTTAGGTGTTTTTGATGATATTAAAGCAATACATAATGTCATCAAATCTAAAGATATTTGGCTTCATGTTGACGGCGCATATTGCGGAGCAGCGATTTTTAGTGATAAATATAAACACCTTTTAAAAGGATTAGAACTAACAGATTCATTTAGTTTTAATGCTCATAAAATGCTTGGTGTTCCACTTTCTTGCTCAATCATTGTCACTCAAGACAAAGCAAATCTAAAACATTCATTTGCATGTGATGCTAACTATTTATACCAAACTGATGGTGATGATTATAACTTAGGCAAAACATCGATTCAATGTGGAAGGCGTAACGATGCTCTCAAATTTTGGACACTCTGGAAATCTATAGGAACTAAAGGATTAGAGCAATTGGTTGATAAACAATTTCACTTGGCTAATGTTGCTCTTGACTATGTAAAAAACAATCCTGATTATACAGTTTACAGTGACGTAGATTCGGTTTCTGTTTGTTTTAATTACAAAGGGATCAACCCAAAACTACTTTGCAATTCACTCTATGAGGATGCTGAATTGATGGTTGGTTATGGTAGTTTTAATGAACATACATTTGTAAGGTTAGTGACAGTCAATACTTGCAATGAAGAAGAGGACATCTTAAATTTCTTCAAGGTTTTAGAAGCTTATGTAGAAAAGAAACAATTAGTAGAAGTTAATGTTTAAGACGTGTCATCATTTTTTCAACAATTTGATATGCAGCAGGACAAACTTCTGTATTTTTAAGTGTTAAGTTGTTAATCTGATGAAACTTTTTGCGATCAGTGTGCGGAAATTCAGCACAAGCTTTTGGTCGAACATCATAAATTAAACAGTAATTATCATCAGCTAAAAAAGGACATGGTAATTGTTGCAACACATAATCATTGTCTTCATCAATGCGTAGATAAGTTTGGATAAATTGCGAAGGTTTCATTTTGAAATGCTTCGCAATCCTTTCTATATCCTTATTCGTAAAAAGTGGCCCTGTGGTTTTGCAGCAATTTGCACAGTTTAAACAGTCGATTTCTTCAAAAGTTTCATCATGCAATTCTTGCATTTGTTGATCCAGAGATTTTGGTGGTTTTTGTTTTAGTTTTTTCAAAAACTTTTTATGCACCTTATGCTTCTCTTTTGCTAACTTTGGCAAGTCGTTTAAAAATTCCTCCATTGCGCAAAATTAATTTAAATAATCAAACTTTTGATTTACATACAGATGTTTTTGGATTATCTGTTGAAGCTTTTTATAAAAACCAAGACACAAGTCCGATTCAAGTCCATGCAAAAGATTTTGACACTGATCTCATTCCTGTTGATTACCTTTTTAGAAACTATGATGAAATGCCAATGATAGAAAAAACAGCAATCGATTTATCTGATAAAAAAGTATTAGACATCGGTTGTTGTACAGGCTCACATCTTTTAGATTTAAATAAAAAAAATCATGATGTTTACGGTATTGATATCTCAGAAAAATCTGTTCAAGTCTGCCAACAAAGAGGTCTAAAAAACGTTATCAAAGAGGACTTTTTCACGCTTGACAATTCAAGTTATAAAGAATTTGACACTGTTTTACTTTTGATGAATGGCATCGGCATTGTCGGAAAAGTAGATCGACTTGATAAATTTTTTAATAAACTGAAAGAAATTATTAAACCTGAAGCTCGTATTTATCTTGACTCTACAAATCTTAAATATCTATTTGATGAAGATGAGTTTGATCATTATTATGGAGAAATGAGCTATCAAATTTCTTATAAAAATTACTGCTCAGAAAAATTTGATTGGCTATATCTCGACTTTGAAAAATTAAAAATAAGCGCAGAAAAAAACGGCTTTAATTGCCGTTTTTTAGTTCAGGAACATGAAAGTTATTTAGCAGAATTAAAACTATTCTGATTTTGATTATTTAGGAAAAACACGTTCACCACCAATATAAGTTCTCAAAACTTTAGTTTCAGGAATTTCAGATAATGGAACATTCATAATATCACGATCAAGTATCGTTAAATCAGCAAATTTTCCAGGCTCAAGACTTCCTTTCTCGTCTTCCTCAAAGTTTGCGTATGCAGCCCAAATTGTCATTCCTTTAAGCGCTTCTTCACGCGATAAAGCATTCTGTTTTTGAAAGCCTCCTTCAGGATAATTTTCAACATCTTGACGACTCACTGCAGCATAAAATGTTAGAATTGGATTGACCTTTTCAATTGGAAAATCAGTTCCAAGTGCTATTTTTCCTGATTGATCAAGTAATTTTTTATAAGCATATGCGTTTTTAATTCTTTCTTCACCTAATCGATCTTCAGCCCAATACATATCGCTTGTTGCATGTGTCGGCTGAACAGAAGCAATAATATTGTGTCCATCAAAAAAATCAAAATCTGGCGCGTCTAAGATTTGTGTATGTTCAACTCTCCAACGTTTATCCGATTGATCTTTCAAAACTTTATCATATTGATTTAGAACTACATAATTAGCAGAATCTCCTATGGCATGCGTATTCATTTGAAGATCTGAATCAGCCAACTTTTCTGATAATTGATTAAACTCATCAATCCCAATAATCATACTTCCGAAATGACCTTTCCTATCGCTATATGGCTCTTTTAAAGCAGCTCCTCGAGATCCCAAAGCGCCATCTGCATAAACTTTGACACTACGAACATTTAAGCTTTTGCTTTTGTAATTTCCATTCTTAATATAGTAATCAATATTTTCTGGTGTGTTAGAAAGCATTGCATACAAACGCGTTTTTAACTCATTTTTTTGTTGTAAACTATCAATAATGTCTATCACAGATTTGTCTAATCCTGCATCAACAATCGAAGTCAAACCATAACGAGCTGTGACTTTTTCCGCATTTATTAATGCATCAGAAATCTGTTTTGCATCAGGTTCAGGGATAATATCATAGACAAGATCCATCGCATTATCGATTAATACGCCAGTAATTTTCCCTTGCTTGTTTTTAATAATTTCACCTCCAGAAACTTTTGTGTTTTCATCGATTTCTGCCATTTTCAAAGCCGTTTCATTTGCGAGTAAAGCATGACCATCAATACGAGTTAAAATAACAGGTTTAAAAGGAAAAGCTTTATCTAAAAGTAAGCGATTAGGAAACTCTTTGTTTTCCCATAAGTTTTGATCCCAACCTCTTCCGATTATAAATTCAACTTCGGGATGACTCAATCTAAAATTGTTGAGTCTAATTAAAACTTCTTTAAAAGATTCTGCTCCAACTAAATCAACACGGTTTTGCTGTAAGCCTAAGCCATAAAAGTGTGCATGCGCATCAATCAATCCAGGTAAAACAGTGTTGTTTTGTGCATCGATTCTTTCTTTGGCATTATATTTCTTAAATAATTCTTTAGAACCAACTTCTACAATTGTGTCAGAATTGATAACGATAGCTGATGCTTTCGAAAAATCTTTATCAACTGTATAAATAACAGCATTATAAATAATTGTGTCAACACTAATTCGTTTATCGGTATCTGATTGACAACTTGCTACAAAAATTAATATTCCTAAAAGTGGAAAATAAAATCTTTTTTTCATTTAATAACTATTTAAAATAAATTTACAATCGAATTAAATATTTCTTCTCTAATCGCTTTATTTCCACTTGCTGCGAGAATAATCGATATCGCTAAACCTGTCATTGCAGAAGCAAAATCACGACCAATCATTCGGATTGCTTTCTTTTTATGTTTATTACCTTTTTTACGTCTTGATAAACTAATCGCTATTTCTCGACCACCAATAATCCCTAGGAAAACCCAAGTTGTACTCATTGGAACTGTAGAAATAAAAAGCTTGTATATTAATAAAACCACATAAGATAAATCGATTAAAGTCGCGGCTCTTATATCTGAAATACGTGTTTTTTCACTAACAACACCTTGAATTTTATCACCACGAAGGTAAAAAAGTAAACCTAAGCCAAGAAATATTGAAATTGAAAAAATCGAGAACTGTGCAAATGTTTGTTCTCTAGGTAAAAATACTGCAATATTTGCACCATCTTGCATCACCCATGTTGCCCATAGTGAGCCACTGACAACCCATTGAATTGCTGTCCAATAATTGCTATGTTTCCTACTTTTAAAATACTTTCTAATTGCTTTATAAGAGAGATACCAAATTGTAAATGAAAGAACAAATGCCATAATATAGCCCGTCCAACTCTTAAAAACAACTGATGTAATTCCTGATGTATCAGCACTAAAAACACTTAAAAGTAAAAAAGTTGTTGACACTGGCATCCTAAGTCTTGTCAAAATCAGCAAGACCAATGGTGCTATAATTTGGAAGAAAGTAAATTGATCTGGATGTGGATAATCTGAAGTTCCGTCAGGATTTGTCAGTCTTTGATAAGTAACATCTCCATCAAAATAAACCCAACTAAAAGCGACTGTTGCAAGAAAGATCCCTCCAATAAAAAGCCATAAAACCCACCATTTCTTGGCTTTATTACTTTCAATAAAGGTTCCGAGTGATTGGATACTGTCATTAGCAACTGCAGCGTAAGCCGCGAAAAAGAATCCAACCCACATTGCAACAGATGTGTGTGATGTAGATATTGCAGCAACGATAATCCCAACAATAACAATTGCTAAAAAGTTTTTCTCAACAGTTAAAAAGTCTAGGATATTTAGATATGGCCGACTCCTGTCATACCTTTTAAACTTTTTTGCCTTTTTAGCTTTCTTTGATTTTTTACTCATTATATTAATTAAGCATGGTTCTTAATTGCAAAACTAAATAAGACACCATAATCAAATGTTTCTTGTATGTTAAGTTATGAAGAACTCATTATTACCAATTAAACTTGTATGTTAAACCTCCAAGCACCTGTATTCCTTGAACCTCGTAATTTTTCCATCGCTCTTTATCACTTCCTAAAAGGTTGTTGCCTCTAAGAAACACAGCAAACTGAGGATTGATTTGATACTCAATTTCAGCATTTAAATCAACAAACGCATCTTGGGATTTTGACCTGTATTCAAAAGCATTAATATTAGAATTTAAAGCTAAATCATAAGATTCGCGTTCGCCAACAAAATATGCTGTTGCACCGAACCTCCATTGATCAGTGAATTCATAATAACCAAAAATTTGAGCTTCTATTTCTGGTAAATTCCAAGCTTCTTTTTGAGAATCTGTATCATAAACATTGTAATTCGCATCAAAACCTAAATCTAAATCCTCGTGAGGCGTATAATTTAAAGAAAAATTAAAGTTGAGTTGAGACATATCATCGTATACAACACCAAAACTATTGTTCTGTTCAAAAGGATAAACACCTATATTTAGTGGAGGTTTTGTGTTGTGACGGAACAAAGCATAGTTATCATGCTGAGCATAAGACACTTTTGCTAAGTAGTTTAATTTATCAAATTTCCCTTGTATTCCTCCATAAATATCATAAGAAGTACTCGTCGGTGTTATTGGTAAATTAGGAGACACAAAAGGGTTTTCATCAACAAACTCTCTGTAAGTATTCTGATTTAAATCTCCTTTAGCACCAGCAAAAACATTGAAGTCTTCCGTTAAATTATAATTCAAACTAATTTTCGGATAAATATAAAATTCGCTTTCAGAATACTCGATGTCAGAACTATAAGCAACTTTTGCTCCCACATTTAAATCCAATCCTGATATGTCAAATCTCATTTTCGGGTATAAACTTATATTGAAAAATGAATAGTCCTGAAACCCGATAGGTGTGTAAGATTCTCCGTAACCAGTCGAAAGGTAATCCACTTCAAGTGTTGTTGATAAGATATCATCATAACCAAGGTCTAAATCTGAATCAACTTTAAAATTGAAATCATGTTCCATAGCTTTAAAATCGTCAGAAAAAATATCATATCTCAATTGAGCTGAACGGATAAAAGTTCTTCCCAAAGGTTCAACTTTTCCATTAAAACCCAAGTTCATATAGGTTTGTTGTGTATCATCAATCAGACTCGTTTCATCAAAATCCTTTGGTAAACCATACCAATTATAAACATCATGATTCACGTGAACTGCACCTGACCATGCGTAATCTCGCGTTTCAGAACTCAACCCAACATCAAGATGTGTGTTATAGTATTTGTCATCAATCAACAATTCATCTATTCCGCCTTGAGATGATAAGTGAGAAAAGTTAAGGTCCAAAGTTTTACCGTTATTTAAATCAAAAGTTGAATAAAGTTCGCCTAATAATGTGGTATAATTACCGAAACCTAATCGCGCATAATTATCATACATGTCAGCTTTTGTAGGCAAAATAACTCTTGATGCTCGACCTTTTGCAGGTGTAAATGTTGAAGCAACTGGCACATTTAAGAAAGTATAATCAATACGTTTGACTTCAGTTGAAACACTATCACTTTCTGTAGGACGTTGTTTAATTTTAAAAGCATCATTAACTGTTGGTGAATACTGCTTTACAATAATTAATTTCTCTGTTTTAATGGTGTCATTTTGTGCAAAAACAACACTTGAAAGTATTAAAAACCCTAAGAATAAATTAAACTTTAGATGCATTTCGTGAAAAATTTTTAGATTCAACAAATAAACTAAACTTTGTTATAACTATAACTTAATTTAAGACTAATTTATTTCATCAGGATCAGAATTTATGGACAAAAGAGAAATCACAAAAGCTTATCAATCGCAGAAACAATACTTTAATCATCAGACGGTTGCTTCTGTTCCTGAACGCTTAAAACTTTTAAAGATTTTAAAACATAACATAAAGCAAAAAGAAGAAGACATCATTGCTGCTCTTGATGAGGATTTTAAAAAACCTGAATTCGAGACTTTGACGACAGAATTACTCGTCGTTTACAAGGAAATTAATCTCTTTATCAAGAACTTAAAAAAATGGCAAAAACCTGAAAGAGTCAGTTCCGATTTGATTAACTTCCCTTCTTCTGATAAAATCTTTCACGTTCCTTGGGGAAATATATTGGTCATTTCACCTTGGAATTATCCTTTTCAATTAGCAATAACACCTCTAATTGGAGCCATTGCAACAGGGAATACTGTGATTTTAAAACCCTCTGAATACGCTCCAAAAACTGCACAAATTTTAGAAATTCTCATTTCTGAAGTATTTAAACCAGAAGTTTGTCAAGTCATACAAGGCGATGCCGAAACTGCTGATTATCTTTTAGATCTCAAGTGGGATTTTGTTTTCTTTACAGGAAGCGTTAATGTCGGCAAAATTGTTTCTCAAAAAATAGCGAAAAACATGACGCCACATTGTTTAGAACTCGGTGGTAAAAATCCTTGTATTGTTGATGAAACCGCTAAAATAAGTACTAGTGCAAAACGCATACTTTGGGGAAAATATCTTAATGCTGGCCAAACTTGTATCGCTCCTGATTATCTTCTCGTTCATGAAAATATTTTAAATGAATTTATAGAGAGTCTTCAAAAAAATCTTCATGAATTCTATGGTAAAGATGCAAAAGAATCAGAAAACTACGCACGAATCATTAGCCAAAAGCATTTCGAGCGTTTAGTGGGTTTACTAGAAAATCAAAATATTATTTCAGGTGGCAAGCATGCAGACAACGAACTTTTCATAGAGCCGACGCTTGTTTTAAACCCTGATTTAGAAAGTAAGTTAATGAAAGAAGAAATTTTCGGACCAATTCTACCAATCATCAGTTATAAAAATGAGGAAGATTTAGAAAAGATTATTTTAAAAAACGACAAACCATTAGCTCTTTATGTTTTTTCAGAAAATAGAACCTTTCAAGACAAAATGATTCAAAAATATGATTTTGGTGGCGGTGTCATCAACGACACAGTTGTGCATTTTGTAAATGATAAGCTACCTTTTGGTGGTGTTGGTAAAAGTGGTGTCGGTAATTATCACGGAAAACATTCATTCAAAACCTTTACACGTCAAAAGTCTGTAGTTAACAGAAAAACATATTTAGATGTTTCTATTAAATATCCGCCCTACAATAAAACAGTTTTATTTAAAAAACTATTAAAATTCTTCAGATAACTTAAATTTAATTTTATCATCAGGACGCATTTGAGATAGCCGCGAGAGTGAATTTTCTTCAACCTGCAAAACCCTTGGATATCCGCCTGTCACTTGACTATCACGCATTAAAATCATTAAATGACCGCCTGATGTAAACTGAACTGTACCTGGCAAAACAGCGCCAGTTGTTATCTCAGAGAGTGTATTATCAAGACGTTCATTAAGTTGATAGGCTTGTCGATTAGAATTACGTGATAATGTAAACTCAGCATTAAACAATTGATATTTAACTGTTTCTGACAGAAACTTAAACTCTGGTAAAGCAATACAATCGAGTTCGATATTAGCGTCATCAATTTCATTAAGCTGAGCTTCAGATGACTTTATTTGTCCCTCAAAAGCATCATAGTTTAACAAATCATTTTTGTTCTTAAATGCCTGCATGTTTAATTTTTTATAATAACTACAACTTCCCAAAACAGATTGAGAATTGAAACCACCTTTAACTGAAAGATAAGACCAAACCCCTTTGTTAATTTTTTGAATTTTTAATATGTCGCCAGGTTTAACAGAATAAGCTTTTAAAAGATCAATTTTATTCTTGTTTAGAAAAACTTTTGCATCATAAGCACCAAAGCTAAAACATGTATTTTTTGTAAACTTAATTTGAAAATTTTGCATAAAGATTTCCAAAGAAGGTGAATTAATTTTATTTTTTAAAATACGGTTTGTTTCAAAAAATAAATTTTTATCCATCACTCCTGAGACTGGAATTCCATCTTGCAATCCCAAAAATCGACCCGAATCTTGAACTGAAATAAGTGGCCCAGATTTTAAAAGTTGAATTGCCATAATTAAGAAATTTGTATCTGATAGGATTCTTTAAAAACTTGATCTTGTATTTCTAAAAACCCACTTTTAGAAACAGGCTTAAACCGAACATAATCTCCCGCAGATAACAGTGATTTTTTATTGATTTTATCGAAAAGATCTAGAGGCGTTTTACCAATTATTTGCCATCCTGCTGGAGAAGATTCTGGATAAATTCCTGTCTGTAGTCCTGCAATTCCAACACTGCCTTTTGGGATGCTTGATCGAGGTCTTTTTTTACGCTTAATTTCAAGTCGCTGATCGACGTGGGAGAGATAAGGGAAACCAGGTAAAAAGCCAATAAAAAAAACACGATATTGACGTGCAGAATGAAGCTCTGATATTTGACTGATTGCTATATTATTTTGCTCAGATATATGTTCTAAATCGAGGCCATATTCTTCATCATAACACACTGGAATTTCAAAAACTTTACCATTGATTTCATGGTTGGCTTCAGTAGATAAAATAAGCTCTTTTAGGCTCTCTTTTTTATTATAGATTTTATTTATAGTAAAAATGTAAATAACTAATAATGAGTTATATGTATTGATTAATTGAAGTATAGATTTATTATTATTTTCAATAATTAAATTTCTATAAAACAAAAGTAAATCTATATTTTTTTCGTTGATTTCAAAGTCAAATTGTATTAAAATTGAATGCTCATTAAAGACTGAAATTTCAAAATTATTTTCTAACATAAATACATAATTTTTTATTTTAATTAATCTTTAAATTTGAACTTATATATTTGATTATTTCAAGTGCATTTGGTGTATCACTATGCAAACAAATTGTATCAAAATTTTGAGCAATTTTAAGGTCATTTTGAGTGATAATACAAGCCCTTTTCTGAGCTAAAATTTGGTTCAAAACATCTTCAGGTTTTGTCAACAAAGCATCGTTTTCTGATCTCAGCGTTAAGCTTAAATCATCTTGGTAAGTTCGGTCTCCAAATCCTTCAATCCAATATTTAATTAAGGGAGATTTATAAGCTCTCAATTTGGATTTTGGTGAGACAAAAACAACTATTTTTTTATTGATTTCTTGAAGAACTTCAAAGAAAATTTGACATAATTTTTCATCATTTTCCATTGCATTATAAAGCGCACCATGTGCTTTTATATGATGAAAATTTACATTATTTTTCTGGCAAGAATTTATCACAAATTGAATTTGTTCTTTCAAAGAATCTTTTAATTTTTGGGAAGAAATATTTATTTTTCGTCTTCCAAAATTTTTAAAATCTGGATAAGATGGATGTGCTCCAATTTTAACTTTATTTTTTTTAGCAAACTGAACTGCTTTTTCTACAGTTGACATATTTCCAAAATGTCCACCGCAAGCAATATTACAACTTGAAATATGTGGCATAATTTCTGCATCTTGATTTCCGCCTTCGGCTAAATCACAATTAATATCAATCACAATTTTTTTGAAAAGATACAAACTTCTATCGTAGATGTCATAAATTCACTAATTTTCACAAAACCTTTAACAATGAAATATTTCCTCATTTTATTCACTTTTATTTGGGCTAATGCTCAAGAAGTCACTCCAGATTTAAAACTTCGATCTGCTACTGTTTATAACCAAGGTGCACAACTCAAAGCAATAGCAAACATAAAGCTTTCCAAAGGTCAACATAGCATCGTTTTTGACGACCTCTCCCCTTCTATTTCTTCTGAAAGCATCATAATTAAAGGCTTAAAAGATATTGATCTCAACTCCATCAATTACGAACGTGACTACCTCATTACAGATCAGACAAGTCGGGAAATCGATGATTTAATTAATCAGTTGGAAGAAGCTCAAAAGAATCAGTCACAAACGCAAAGTAAAATAACAGCTTACCAAAATGAATTTGAATTACTTAAAAACAACCAAAAGCTAACTGGTGAGCAATCAGATATCAGCATTGCAAAAGTGAATACTTATGCCAATTTTTATAGAAATAAAATTGAAGACATTAATAACCTTATTTTTGATTTAAACATTAAGCTTAAGAAACAGCAAGAGGAAGTTCAAAAAATCCAAAGTGAACTTCATAAATTAAGAGGAAATCAAAAGCAATATAGAGGTAAAATCACATTAGACCTTAATGTAACAAAGGCATCTCTTAAAAATTTAGAACTTTCATATTTTGTGAATGATGCTGGTTGGTACCCAAGTTACGACTTAAAAAGTCAAGATATTTCAAGTGACATTGAGTTGACTTATAAAGCCAATGTTTTTCAACAAACTGGTGCTGATTGGTCTGATATTGATTTGAGTTTATCATCTGCACAACCAAATCGCACAGAAACAAAGCCTGAGTTAAATCCGTATTATTTAAACTTTAATCGAACTTATAGAAATTCAAGAAACCGTTTTTCTCATGTAACATACAACCCAAGTATCAAAAAAGTGTCAGGTACAGTTTACGATGAAGCAGGCAGACCGCTTCCTGGTGTCAATGTTATTTTAAAGGGAACATCAAAAGGAACGCAAACTGATTTTGATGGAAATTACTCTATTCAAGTCAATAACTCAAAAAGTCTTGAATTTAGTTATCTCGGTTTTAAAACTGAGAATATTCCTATTTACGCATCAAACATAAGTTTTCAAATGATTGAAGATAGCGCAATGCTTAGTGAAGTGGTTGTCACTGGCTATGCTTCGGCAAAAAGAAATGACATGGCGGTTGAAGATGCTGAAGTAGAAGAAATTGTTGTTGAGAAAAATTATACTGCAACTGCTGTAAACTTTAAAATTCCTCAAAAAGTAAATCTAAAAAGTAGTCGAGATGCTGAACAATTTGAGCTTGACAAACAATCTTTAGAGACGAAATACCAATATTTTGCTGCACCTGAACTTTCTTCATCTGTTTTCTTGATTGCAGAAGTCAGCGATTGGGAAGAAATTGATTTACTGACTGGCGAAGCGCAAATTTACTTTGATGATACTTATGTCGGTACAACTTCTATCCTTCCACAAAACATTGATGATAAGCTGACAATATCTTTAGGCAGCGATCAACAAATCACTTTGGAGCGTGAACAACCAGAAAAAATGAGCTCCAAATCATTTTTTGGAGGAACACGCATCGTTGAAAAAGCTTATGATATTAAAATGAAAAATAATAAAAACAGAAGTATTTCATTACTTGTTCAGGAAAGATTACCAATCTCACAGAATGATGAAATCAAAGTTGAGGATATCAAACACGATGCAACATTTTACGATAAAGAAAAAGGGTTTTTAAATTGGGAATTAACTTTAGATGCTCAATCACAAAAAACTTTGAAATATTCTTACAAAGTCAAATACCCAAAGGGCAAATCAATCAACATTAGAGATTAAACCTCACATGTATTTAACCAAGCCAACCATCACGATCCAAGCTTCTGTATTGAATAGCTTCGCTGATGTGTTGGCCTGTTATATTCTCAGACTCTTCAATATCTGCTATTGTACGTGATACTTTCAGAATGCGATCATAAGCTCTTGCGGATAAATTTAAGCGCTCCATAGCAGTTTTTAATAAATCATTTGAAGCTTGATCTAACTCGCAAAATTCTTTGATTTGCTTCACATCCATTTGTGCATTGTAGTGGATGTTTTCGTAATCTTTAAATCTCTCGGTTTGCTTCTCTCTCGCTTTTGTCACACGTTTTCTAATATCAATACTGCTTTCAGCTCGACGTTTTTCACTCAACTTTTCAAAAGGAACTGGCGTCACTTCTATATGAATATCAATTCTATCTAAAAGTGGTCCGCTAATCTTGCTTAAGTAACGTTGCATTTCTGCTGGCGAAGAAGTTACAGGCGCATCAGGATCGTTAAAATAACCACTCGGACTTGGATTCATACTTGCTACCAACATAAAACTCGACGGATAAGTCACCGTAAATTTAGCTCTTGAAATTGTGACTATTCTATCTTCCAAAGGTTGACGCATCACTTCTAAAACTGTCCGCTGAAACTCTGGTAATTCATCCAAGAAAAGAACGCCATTGTGTGACAAAGAAATTTCTCCAGGTTGCGGATAAGAACCACCTCCACAAAGAGCTACAGGAGAAATCGTGTGATGTGGGCTTCTAAAAGGTCGTTCAGCCATTAAACCCATTTGACCGTTTGTTCTTCCTACAACCGAATGAATTTTAGTCGTTTCCAAAGCTTCATGAAGCGACATTGGTGGCAAAATACTTGGCAATCGCTTAGCTAACATTGTTTTCCCTGAACCAGGAGGACCAATCATAATGATGTTATGACCACCAGCAGCTGCAATTTCCATGCACCTTTTAATAGATTCTTGACCTTTAACATCAGCGAAATCAAATTCAGGATGCGTCAAATTTTCGTAAAACATCTTACGGGTATCAATTTTTGTTGGTTCAAGTTTTTTATCTTGATCGAAGAATTCAATGATTTCAGTAATATTTTCAATACCATAAACATCTAATCCAGAGACAATCGCAGCTTCGTTGGCATTTTGTTTAGGTAAAATAAAACCTTTAAAGCCATCTTCCTTCGCCTTAATTGCAATTGGCAAAGCACCTTTAATGGGCTGCAAACTTCCGTCAAGTGAGAGTTCACCCATGATGATGTAATCTCCAATATCATCGGCTTTAATTTGATCAGAAGCTGATAAAATGCCGAGTGCCAAAGTTAAATCGTAAGCCGAACCTTCTTTACGAAGATCGGCAGGCGCCATATTAATGATGATTTTTTTACCAGGAAATTTATAGCCATTATTTTTTAAAGCAGCTTGAATTCTGTAACTGCTCTCACGAATAGCATTATCAGGCAAACCGACTAAATGATAGCCGATTCCTCTTTCCATATTAATTTCGACTGTAATTGTAGTGGCGTCAACACCAAAAACGGCACTTCCATAAACTTTAACAAGCATAATCAAGATATTGGTTAGCCTCTTAAAATTATAAAAAAATCCGAATAAATCAACTCAAAAGTTAATTCAATAAAATATAAATTATTTAATAATCTTAAATCATGAATTAACTTACATAAAAGGGTAATTTCTATAAGCTCTCAACAATGCCTCTGTCGATTGATCGTGTTTGTTTTTAATATCTTCAGAGGTAATGTCTTCCAGAACTTTGTTTGCCAACTCTTTACCAAGTTGAACGCCCCATTGATCAAAACTAAAAATATTCCAAATCACACCTTGTACAAAGATTTTGTGCTCGTACATCGCGATGAGTTTCCCTAAACTTTTAGGTGTTAGCTGATCTATCAATAAACTTGTGGTCGGTTTATTCCCTTCAAAGACCTTGAATGGCAACAGTTTTTCAATTTCATTTTCTGATAAACCTTGATTTTTCAACTCCTCCTCGACTTCAGTTTTACTTTTACCTTTTAACAAAGCTTCTGTTTGTGCAAAATAATTGGCCATCAAAATATCATGATGCGTCTGGTCTTGATGTAATGACTTTTTAAAACCTATAAAATCAGCAGGAATCAATTTTGTACCTTGATGAATTAACTGAAAAAACGCATGCTGTGCATTTGTTCCAGGTTCTCCCCAAACAATATTCCCTGTTTGATAATTAATTTTGTCTCCATTTCTATCAACAGATTTGCCGTTGCTTTCCATTGAAGCTTGCTGTAAATAAGGCGCAAGTTTTTGTAAATAATTTGTATAAGGAATAATTGCTTCACTTTCTGCATCCAAAAAGTTATTATACCAAATGCTAATTAAAGCTGAAAGAACCGGAATGTTTTTATCAAAATCAGTTTCTTTAAAATGAAGATCCATCGCTTCAGCGCCTCGTAATAATTCTTTAAAATGCGTCATTCCGACAGTTAAGGCAATACTTAAACCAGCTGTTGACCAGAGTGAAAAACGCCCGCCAACCCAATCAAACATTGGGAAAATATTATCTGAAGCAATTCCGAATTTTTCAACCGCATCGAGATTTGTAGAAACAGCGACAAAATTATGCTTAATATTTTCTTCAGAAGTATGTGTTAGAAACCACTCTCTAATTGTATTTGCATTCGTTAAAGTTTCTTGGGTTGTAAATGATTTTGAAACAATGACAAATAAGGTCGTTTCAGGATTTAAAGTTTTTAACAATGAATGAATAGGGTCGCCATCTACGTTTGAAATAAAATGACATTTAATGTCTTTTTTATAATAATCTAAAGCATCGACAACCATTTGTGGTCCTAAATCAGAACCGCCAATACCAATATTGACAACATCAGTAATTTTTTGATCAGCATAGGTTTTCCACTCACCACTATGAACTTTAGTGACAAAATTTTGCATTTTACCTAAAGCATCCTTTGATTGATGAACATTATTTGAATTTGATTCAGAAAAATCTCGCAAAGCGGTATGTAAAACAGCTCTGTTTTCAGTTTCGTTGATCAAATCACCATCAAATTGAGCTTTAATTGCATCTTTTAATTCAGCTTGATTGGCTAATTCTAATAATGAAAATTTGATTTTATCAGAAATAAGATGTTTAGAATAATCGAAAAGAAAGTCATCAAAATTTAAACTATATTTTTCAAAACGATTTGAATCATTTTTAAATAAATCTTGAATGTTAAGATTTTCAGTTTTAGCTAAGTTTTGAAGTTCTGACCAAGCTTTTAATTGCTGAAGGTTTTTCTTTGGTAAAGTCATTTTAGGATGCTTTTATAATATTGTTTTTGTAATGATCGATTAAGCCATCGATGGGTCTTCTGATGATGTTTCCAATTTCAAGATGATAAGGTTTTGCAACATCTCTGATGATATCTTCTGAAAAATATGCAATAGAACCTATGAAGTGAATCGGAACATTTTGAGCTTGTTTGTAGCATAAAACACGACTTTCAATAAATTTCTTGATGCCTTCAGAAATCAATTTATAAAAGTAACCGTTTCGCTCTTCAGCAGTAAAAATAAATTCAGCAAATGATGCTAAATAAGTGTTTGGATTATCTTCACGATAAATGTTTCTTTTAATAGTATCAGCACTTAAATCATATCTTTTTTCAAATTCCAAGGCCAATTCTTTAGGCATGGTTTTGTAATAATAGTTCCGAATAAGCCTTTTACCAAAATAGTTACCACTTGCTTCATCCATGAGAACATAACCCAAAGATTGAACTTCCATGTGTATTTTTTCACCATCAAAATAACATGAGTTAGAACCAGTTCCTAAAATGCAAACAATACCAGGTTCATTAGTTGCTGAAAGCGCAGCGGCTGTCATATCTTCATCGACATTAACTTCAGCTTCGCTAAAAAACTCCTGTAATATTTGAAGCAATTGCAATCGAGGTGATTCTGTTCCACAGCCTGCTCCGAAAAAATCAACACGATGTACTTTTGGAATAAGCTTGACTAAATCTTCGTTTTCTCTGAGTCTGGCTTTAAGAACATCAACTTTAAAAACTGCTGGATTAATACCTTTCGTTCGTGTTTTTAAAACCATCTCACCTTTTTCATCGAGTAAAAGCCAATCACATTTGGTTGATCCTCCGTCTGCAACTAAAATCATAAGCTATGTATTAGAAAAGCCTATTCACGACAACATGAATAGGCTTTTATTAATTTTGTAAATCAATTAAAGTTTAGCAATATGCATCGCTAGATCTACGAGTTTGCTTGAGTAACCATATTCATTATCATACCAAGCAACTAATTTGAAGAAATTATCGTTTAGTGCAAGACCTGCATCTGCGTCAAAATTACAAGTTGCTTCCTCTGAAACAAAATCTTGAGAAACAACAGCATCGTCGCAATAATTCATAATACCTTTAAGTGGTCCATCAGCTGCTTTCTTCATAGCGGCTTTGACTTCGTCGTAAGAAACAGATTTTTCAGTTCTTACAGTTAAATCGACGACAGAAACATCAGCCGTAGGAACTCTAAATGCCATTCCTGTTAATTTTCCTTCAACTTCTTTCATCACTTTACCAACTGCCACTGCAGCACCAGTACTTGAAGGAATTATGTTGTTAATTGCACTTCTTCCTAAACGGTAATTCTTTTTTGAAGGAGAATCGACAGTATATTGTGTTGATGTTGCAGCGTGGATTGTTGTCATTAAACCTTCAACAATACCAAACTCATCATTCACAACTTTTGCTAAAGGCGCCAAGCAGTTTGTTGTACATGAAGCATTTGAAACAACTGTATCTTCAGCTTTTGCATCATTATGGTTAACACCCATCACAAACATTGGTGCATCTTTAGAAGGTGCTGAAATCACGACTTTTTTCGCGCCAGCATCTAAATGTGCTGAGGCAGATTTTTTATCTTTAAAAATCCCGGTACAATCTAAAATGATATCAGCATCAACTTCATTCCACTTTAAGTCTGCAGGATTCTTTTCGCCAGTAATTCTGATAGTTTTTCCATCAACAACTAAATGACCGTCTTTAACATCGACATCTTTTTTAAATCTTCCATGAACAGAATCGTACTTTAACATGTAAGCTAAATGCTCAACATCTAAAAGATCATTAATTCCAACGATTTCAATATTTTCATTTTCAGAAGCAATTCTAAACGCTAGACGTCCGATTCTTCCAAAACCATTAATTCCAATTTTTGTTTTCATAGTTTATTCTTTTTTAAATTAAGTTGAGACAATGTCTGCAACTCTAATCAGTTCTTTATCTAATTTTTTCTTACCACCTATTGTTTTATCAAAATTGACATAAACAATTTTCTTTTGTCGTGTACCTACCATCACATTAGACTCGCCTTCCATCAAGGCATCAACGGCGGAAACACCTAAACGGCTCGCCAAAACACGATCATAACAACTCGGTGAACCACCACGCTGAATATGTCCTAAAACAGTGACTTTCACTTCGTATTCAGGTAAATTTTCCTGAATGTCCTCAGAAAGTTGATTGATGTTCTGACCTATTTGATCACCTTCAGCAACCACAACGATGCTTGAGGTTTTGCCTGATTTACGTGACTTATGTAAAGACTCAAGTAAATGCTCTATTCCTCTATCTTCTTCAGGAATCAAAATCTCTTCAGCACCTGCACCAATACCGCTATTTAAAGCAATATCACCAGCATCACGACCCATCACTTCAATCATGAATAGTCTGTCATGAGAACTTGCCGTGTCTCTAATTTTATCAATTGCTTCAATGACAGTATTTAAAGCCGTGTCATATCCGATTGTAAAATCAGTTCCTTTAATGTCATTATCAATTGTTGCAGGAATACCGATTACAGGAATATCAAATGCTTTGCTAAAAACTGAAGCTCCTGTAAAAGTACCATCACCACCGATAACAACAAGTGCATCGATTCCTTGGTCTTTAAGATTTTGGAAAGCTTTTTCTTGACCTTCTTTAGTTCTAAAGTCTTTTGATCGTGCAGATTTTAGGAATGTACCTCCACGATTAATAATGTTTTTAACCGAACGCGGATCAAGTTCAATAAAATCTTTTTCAACTAAACCTTGATAACCTCTATAAACGCCAACACAATCAATATTTTGATAGGCTGCATTTCTGACGACAGCACGAATTGCTGCATTCATTCCTGGTGCATCACCACCAGATGTTAAAACCGCAATTTTGTGTATTTTCTTATTTTTCATTACATCAAATTTAATTTAAAAAAGGCTCAAATCCTAATCAATATCGCAGCTATAACGTTTAAGGTTGATAACTTCTTTAATATTTATGAGAAAAAATATAATTGCTTATTTTTTTGTTAAAATATTATATTCCCAAGCCTTAAAATTCAATTTTTGACCCTCTTTTAAAGACACTTTCTCACCTGATATTTCATCTTTAAAGCTTCCTGATTTTTCGACTGTAAAGCTCTGATCTTGATCAGTCATATTTGCGATAAATAGAATTTCTTCTCCTTCTTTTTGACGAGAAAAAGCAAGAATCTTCTCATCCATTGAAGTTTTTAGCCTTGTATAATCAGCAGCATTTTTAGCACCATTTAAAGCAGTATTTGTGTTTTTTAGCTGTCCTAACTTCTCTAATAATGGCCAAACTTTTCCTTTTGTTTTAGGAATTGTATCTTTTTCAAAAAACTTTAATTGATGATCCATATCATATTCCTGTCCGCTGTAAATTAAAGGCATGCCAGGTAAAGTATAAGTCATTGCTAAAAAAGTTTCGCTTGCCTCACCCATGCGTTCTTTGACAGTTCCATTCCATGAATTCTCGTCATGATTTGTCACAAAACTCATCAAATAATCATCTTTTTGGTAAGTTGTGTCAATCTTTTGCATGTAAGCATCCCAATCAGCAACTGATTTTTTGCCTTGTGCAATTTCATTCATGATGTGGTGACCTTCCCAATTATAACCCATATCAAAAGCTTCATAAAATAAGTCTTTGTCTTCACTTTCAGCTAACATAAAAACTGGTTTTTCTTCTTTTAATTTCGGCACAACAAAGTTCCAGAAATCAGTTGTTACATTTCCTGCTACATCACATCTAAAACCATCGATGTTATGATTTTTAACCCAATAAAGCATTTCGTTACTCATCGCATCCCACAAATCTTTATTCTCATAACTCAAGTGCGCAACATCTGTCCATCCCCAAGATTCGCCTGTATCTGGATTAATAGGGTCTGTCACATTTCCGTCTTTATCTTTTTGGTAATATTCAGGATGAGTTTCAATCCATTTATGATCCCAACCTGTGTGGTTTGCAACCCAATCCAAAATCACATACATTCCGTTATCATGTGCTGTCTCCACTAATTTATCAAAATCAGCTTTGGTTCCGAAGTTAGGATTCACAGCTGTATAATCAGTGATAGCGTAATAACTACCAAGATATTTTTCTTTCACTTTTGGGTCTTCAATATCTTCAATAGAAAGTTCGGGGGTTGCCTTTCTGTTTTTCATTGAAATTGGATAAATCGGCATTAACCAGATGACTTTGACGCCTAATTCCTTTAGCTGAGGAATGTCTTTCGTGAAAGCATTTAAAGTTCCTTCTGGTGAATATTGACGAATATTGGCTTCGTAAATCACTGAAGATTCAAGAATTTCATTTGAAATTGACTCAAATTGATCTTTTTCTTGTGCTGTGACTTCTTCTTTTTTCGTTTGTGTTTCTGCGCATGACAATACTAAAAATGTCATAGCGAATAAGATTGTTAATTGTTTCATTGTTCAGAATTATTTGATTTGAATTTTTGTGCTTGTTTTATTGATTGAAATTGAGTTTAACTTGATTACTTGAGTTTCTTCATCATAGTTAAATTTTTGCTGCTTACCATTTACTATAATTTCTTTAGGTTTTTTACTGTAATTTTTGATGATTAAATTCATCTTCTTTAAATCAGACTTAAAAGCTTCACCGACTTCATGATTGATTTGAATTTGAAAAGAATAATCATCTAACTTTTTATAATCTAAATTCAGTTTTTCATAAGCTTTTTTAGCATACGCATCTTGCAGTTTTCCATTGTCGTTATAAAAACTTCTATTCGATTTTTCAACATCAGAATCGTAATAAAATTCTAGATCCAAATCATTAAAAACATACTCCTTTGTTGATTGAATGAGTGGTGTTTTCAAAATGAAACTTCCGCCTCTCACAAATGTAGGAATATGAGATTCTTTCAGCTGAATTTCTTTTGTTTCGCCTGCTTGATAAACTTCACCTGTATAGTAATCAATCCAATTAGAAGTTTTAGGAAAATAAACTTCTTTTGAAATTAAGTGAGGCTTCAAAACAGGAGAAATCAAGAAATCATTTCCCCATAAATAAGTTTCAGAAAAATTGTAAAGTGACGCATTTTCAGGTTCTTCAAAAAACAATGGTCGCATTAATGGTAATCCTTTTTGTTGATTTTCAAAAGCCAATTGATAATTATATGGTAAAAGCTGATATCTCAACTCAATCGCTTTTCGTGATAAATTTTTTGCTTTTTCACTTCTAAAAATTGGCTCAGAAGGTACTTCTTCCTGTGCATGTGGTCTGTAAATTGGTTGAAAAACACCGTATTGCAACCAACGTACATAAAGATCGTCATCATTTAAATTGCCTGCAAAACCGCCTAAATCAGAATGCATATAAGCCAAACCTTGTAAACTCATCTGCAATGCAATTTCTGGCTGTGGCTCAAGTCCGCCCCAAGTTCTGTTGACATCGCCAGACCACGGAATCATTCCGTATTTTTGTGAGCCTGAATAACCAGCACGCATCAAAATAAATGGTCGCTCATCTGGATAGTTTTTACGATAGCCTTCAGATATAATTTTTGCCCATTGATGTCCATAAATATTATGAACTTCATGCGCTTTTGCCTTATGATGCTGTAAATAATCAGGATGCACTTCTGGCTCACCTAAATCGCCCCACCAACCATTGACACCTTTGTTTTTTAAACCATCGTAAATTTCCCAAAACCATTGTTTTGCTTCAGGTTTAAAAACATCAATCAGTCCAGTATTTCCAAAATAAAAATCATAAGTAGCAGGATTTCCTAAAGTATCTTTAGCCAAAATATCCTCACAAACAGCTTCATCCCAGCGATTTGATGTAGTTAGAATAAAAGGTTCAGTAATCAAAACAGTTTCAACATTATTCTTTTTCAACTTTTTGATCATTTTATTGGGTTTGGGAAATGAATCTTTATCAAAAGCTAAATTCCCCATTGTGCCTTGCACTGTTTTTCCAAACCAATACAAGTCTAATATAACAGCATCAACAGGCATATTTTCTTCTCGAAATTGATCAATAGTTGCTAAAGTTTCTTCTTGAGAATGATAACCAAAACGACTTGCAAAGTTTCCTAAAACCCAGCGTGGCGGTAATTTTTGACGTCCCGTTAAAGCTGTGTAGTTTTCAATGATTTTCTCCCAAGAATCACCTGCGATAACTTGATATTTCTTGGCACCCGATATGGCTTCATAAGCAAGACGATTATTAAACTGGCTATCAAAATCTAAATAACCTGTACTCGGATTATCAAAATGAATCATGTATTTTTTTGATGAAATGGCAATCGGCATGCTGTAATTCATCAACTCAGATTTGGTTTCATAACCATAATGCGCTCGGTTATAAAGCTTTAAACGATGTCCTCTTCTATTCATTCCTAAAGCTCTAGCGCCGCCGCCCATTAATACTTCCGATTCGTTAAGATTAAAATCAAGCTGAAAACCTTCATCTGATTCTTGATATCCGTTTTTCTCTGAAATCAACTTTTCATCATTATAAAAATATGTAATTTGAAATGGTGATTTTTGAATACGAACTTCAATTCCTTCAGAATGAATTTTAATAGAATTATCATTTTTGGAAATTGTGAAATCTGGTAATTTATCTATCAATTGAACAGCATGTGACTGCTTGATAGATAAGTTTCCTTGTGGAATAAATTCAGTTTCAACAATATCAGATGCTAAGTACGACATCTGATAATTTCCGTCTGATGTTTGAATGATAATTACATTGTCTTGCGTTTGAATATCCTGAAATTCACGATCAGGATTTTGTGCAGTCAGATTTAAACCGCAGCATACAAACACCAAGAAAAAACTGAAATATATAGGTTTCATAGCTTATGAAATAATTATTTTTTAGTTGTAAAAATTGATAATCCTGGTTTTAAATCTAAAGTTTGATTCCATTTAAAACGCTGTGAATCAATAATTGATTTGAAAGTTTTCCCATTAAAATCAAGTTCTTCAAAACGCGATAAATCAATCATTTGGGTTTCTTTATTCTTATTTAAAAACAAAATCACCTTTTCATCTTTTGTCGTTCTCACCAATGTATAAATTGCATTAAATACTGCAAAATGCTTCGTATCACCTTCAGTTAAGGCTTTTGAATTTTTTCTGTAATTCAGTAAGTTTTTTAAAAATAACTGAAAATCTTTTTGCTTATTTGATAAACCTTCTCCTTTAAAAGCATTGACTTCATCGGACTTCCAACCGCCAGGAAAATCGGTTCTGATCAAACCGTGATCTCCGGGATTTTCTGAGTCATCCAATAAAATTTCTGTTCCGTAATAAATCTGAGGAATTCTCGGTAAACTTAAAACCAAACCTAAAGCCATTTTAGTTTTAGACACATCTTCATTGAGTTGTGTGTAAATACGACTCATATCATGATTATCTGCAAAAAGCATAATTGATTCTGGATTGTTATAATAAAAATCATTTGCTAATGCTTCATAAATTTTAACCAAACCAGTTCCCCAAGTTTCATCTTCGTTTAAAGCATTAACAATAGCTGTTTGCATCGGGAAATCCATCGTCGATTTTAGATGAGATTCATATTTATCCTTATTGTTAGCGCCATCTTGCCAATAACCAACGAGTAATGGATTTGTGCTCCACTCTTCGCCTACGATATTAAAATTCGGATATTCCGTCATAATCGCTTTTGCCCAATCAGACATAAACCCTTTGTTTGCGTAGGGATAAGTATCTTGGCGAATTCCGTTTAAACCTAGAGTTTCGATCCACCAAATGCTATTCTGGATAATGTATTTAGCCATAAAAGGATTCTTTTGATTTAAATCTGGCATGGTTTCTACAAACCAACCTTTTTGATTCAAATCTGTATCAATATCAGAAGCATAAGGATCTTGATTGGTTGTTCTTCGATGGTTTGAAAGTGGAATATCATTCTTATTAACATATTTTTCTTGATAATTGATCCAGTCCTCAAAAGGTAAATCTTTCATCCACCAATGTTCAGAACCGCAATGATTAGCAACCATATCCATGATGAGTTTCATATCCTTTTGATGAAGTTTATCTGCTAATTTTTGATAAGATTTCAAATCTCCAAAACGTGGATCAACTTTATAAAAATCTGTCATGGCGTAACCATGATATGAACCATAATGCATATTATTTTCCAATAAAGGACTCGGCCAAATTGCTGTAAAACCCATATCAGAAATATAGTTGAGATGCTGAATAATTCCTTCAATATCGCCGCCGTGTCGTGCATAAGTATCGGCGCGATCAATTTTAGTTTCGTTCATGCCTTTAATGACATCATTGGAAGGGTTTCCGTTTGCAAAACGATCTGGTGTGATTAGATAAATCGCGTCACTGCTATCAAAACCTTCATAATTATCAGCTGCTTTTAAGCGTTTTTTAATTCGGTATTTATAGCTAAGATTTTTTTGATTTTTAAATTCAAAATTAATTTTAAAGCTATAGGCTTTTGAAGTTTGAGCTAACTCTAAATCTAAAAATAAATAATTCGGACTGTCAGCTTTGTGAACTTGAAGAAGTTTCACTCGATCAGAATTCAATTTAATCTCAGCATCTTTAATATTTTCAGCATGAACTAGAAGTTGCAGCTGCTGAGACTTCATTCCAGCAAACCAATGCGGTGGTTCAACTCTTAAGTTTTGAGCTGTGACCATTTGAAAGCATAAGCTTACGCACAAGAAATAAAATAGTTTATTCAATTTTATAAGTTTAAGAGACCCAAAACAGAAAAATCTATTTTGGATCTGATTCAGTATTAATAAAGTTTAATTTAAAACTTGACGTTTTTCTCCATTAACGTAAACTTCCATTTCAGAAGCACCTTCAAGTTTAAAGTCAACTTTATTTTGTTCAACATTGACGGTTAAAATCTTTCCTCTAAAGTTCACTTTAAAAGAGTAAAAAGTCCATTGCTGAGGAATTTTAGGTGCAAAATGCAAGTCTCCATTTTTGACGCGCATCCCGCCAAAACCTTCAACTATACTCATCCAAGTTCCTGCCATTGATGTGATATGGCAACCTTCTTCAACTTCTTTATTATAGTCATCAAGATCTAATCGTGAGGTTCTCAAATAAAACTCGTAGGCTTGCTCCATTCGATCTAAAGAAGCAGCTTGAATACTGTGAACACAAGGAGAAAGTGAAGATTCATGAACTGTAAATGGTTCATAAAAATCAAAATGTCTTTCTAATTCTTCACGACTAAAGTGGTCTTCAAAAAAGTAAAAACCTTGTAAAGTGTCTGCTTGTTTGATGTAAGGTGAACGCAAAATACGATCCCAAGACCAGTATTGATTAATCGGTCTTTGGTTAGAGTCTAAATCATCAACCTTAATCATTTCTTTATCTAAAAATCCGTCTTGCTGTAAGTAAACTTGATGCTCTTCAGAATAAGGGAAAAACATTTCTGCAGCGACTTTTCTCATCTCAGAAATTTCATCTGAAGTTAAATTCGTTTTTTCTATAATGCGCTGATAATCTTGCTGATGTTCTGTTTTTAGAATTTCAAGATTTTCCAACATATAATTGATACACCATTGTGCGACATAATTTGTGTAAAAATTATTATTGACATTATTTTCATATTCATTTGGGCCAGTGACGCCAAGGATCACATATTTATTTTTCTGAGTAGAAAAAGTTGCGCGTTGTTGCCAGAATTTAGCAATTGCAATTAAAACCTCCATACCCATTTCTGGAATGTAAGAATAATCTCCCGTGTAGCGGTGATAATTAAAAATTGCATAAGCAATTGCGCCATTTCTATGGATTTCTTCAAAAGTAATTTCCCATTCATTGTGGCTTTCTTCACCATTCATGGTGACCATTGGGTAAAGTGCAGCTCCATTTTTAAAGCCTAACTTTTCAGCGTTTTCGATAGCTTTTTCTAAATGTCTGTAACGATAAATCAATAAGTTTTTGGCGACTTGCTGATTTTTTGTTGCCATATAAAAAGGTAAGCAATAAGCCTCGGTATCCCAATATGTACTTCCACCGTATTTCTCACCAGTAAAGCCTTTGGGACCAATATTTAAGCGTGCATCTTTGCCAGAATAAGTTTGATTTAATTGAAAAATATTAAAACGAATCCCTTGTTGTGCTTCAACATCACCTTCAATTGTGATGTCACTCATTCGCCAAATTTCTGCCCAAGCTTGTTTTTGTTTCGATAATAATTCCTCAAAACCTAAATCTACAGCTTTTGACAAAACACTTTTCGCAGCAGGAATTAATTCATTCTCCTGATGATTTAATGATGTTGTATAACCTGCAAATTTATGAATTGTAAAAGTTTGATCTTTTTTAATTTCTTTTGAATAAGCAAGGCTTGCCTTTAAATCTTCTTTTTTTGATTGAGCTGAAAGCTGTACAATTTCATTATCAATTAAAAATTGAGATTGCATAAAGGTACAAACCTTATATTCAGTCTTTAATGTATGTGATTTAATAAAAGCTTGTTCATCATCAATTTCAACATCAGTTGTTTCCCAAAACTTATCATCCCAATTGGTGTCTTGATTTTTGATTCCAGAGTCGATGTAAGGCGTGTATTCAATTTTGGCATGAGAATTTAACGGAGTGATTTGATATTGAATCGCTCCTAACTCTTCATGATCTAAACTTAAAAAACGAAGCGCTTCAACTTTAATCTCAATGTCATTTTGAATTTTTGCAATAAAAGTTCTTTTATGCCAACCTTCTTTCATGTTGAGTTCGCGTCTGAAGTTTTTTACTTCTTTACACTGATGTAAATCAAATACCTCATCGTTAATCTTGATATGAATACCTATAAAGTTAGGCGCATTTAAAACCTTTGCAAAGTATTCAGGATAACCATTTTTCCACCAGCCAACGCGGGTTTTATCAGGATAATAAACACCACCGATATAGCTTCCTTGAAAGCTTGGACCCGAGTAATCTTCTTCAAAATTAGCGCGTTGCCCCATCGCTCCATTTCCTATACTAAAAAGGCTCTCAGATGATTTGACATGATCTGCTTCAAATTTATCTTCTATAATCGACCAAGCATCTGGTGTAATATAATTGCGATTCATATTTATATTAGTTTGTAATTCTATTATTCGTTTAAGATTTCTTTGAACTTAGCGAGCCCCATGTCTTCAAAATCTTTAAAAACATAGTTTGCTTCCTTTAAAATATTTTCATCACCAATACCAATGCTGAGCATTTGAGCAGTATTGGCAGCTTCTATTCCTGAAAGGGAATCTTCAAAAACAATTGCATGCTTAGGTTGAGCTTTCAGCAATTCAGCAGCTTTTAAAAAAACTTCAGGATTAGGTTTTGCTTTTGTCACTTCATTTCCATCAACTATGGCATCGAAATAAGTAAGTAAATCGACATGTTTTAAAATACGCTTTGCGTTCTTACTTGCTGAACCTAAGGCAATTGGATAATTATTTACCTTTAAATAATCAAGAGTATCTTTAACTTTTGGGAGAATATCAGAGGTTGTCATTTGATCGACATAAGTCAGATATTCTTCATTTTTATCGTGCATCAATTGTTTAAATTCTTGTTCAGAAATTTCTTTATTTCCCCATTCAAGTATTTTTTGAAGAGACTTGACGCGACTTACACCTTTTAATTGTTCGTTATCTTCAGCTGTAAAGTTAATTCCCAGTTTTTTAGCTAAGTTTTGCCAAGCTAAAAAATGAAATTTTGCTGTATCTACAATGACACCATCAAGGTCAAAAATGATTGCTTTTTTATTCTTATCCATATTATTTTTTTTCGTCAACATCTTTTACATTCGTCACTAAATATCCTGCTAAAAGCATACTTACACCAGCCATCACAAGTGCAAAAACGGCTTGATTTCCATATAAATATTTTACTAATGGTCCACCAATTAAAGCGTTGATAATTTGAGGAATCACAATAAAGAAATTAAAAATCCCCATATAAACGCCCATTTTTTTGGGATTTATAGAACCTGCTAAAATGGCATAAGGCATCGCTAAAATACTTGCCCAAGCCACACCGATTCCTATCATTGAAAGAATCAGCCAATTTTCATTTGGTAAGAAATAAATAGAAAGCAAACTGAATCCTCCAATAAAAAGCGCATAAGCATGTGTCTTTTTACGTCCGAAATATTTTGCGATTTTCGGTAATGACAAAGCGACAAAAACCGAAACTAAATTATAAACACTAAACAGAACACCCACCCAGTCACCTGCTTCATTAAAAGCTTCACTTGAAGCATCGTCTGGCGCTAAGCCATAATAATGTTGTGCAATGGCTGGCACGCTAAAAACCCATAACCCAAATAATGCAAACCAAGAGAAAAACTGAACCCAGCTCAACTGTCGCATGGTTTCAGGCATTTTCACAAAGTCAGTGAATATATCTGATAATTTAGACTCCTTTATTTCTTCATCTTCAATATAATCAACTTCATCAGCTTCTGCTTTGGCTTTTTCAATGGCTTTCATTTCTTCTGGAGAGTATTCTTTTGTCGTAAAAACTGTGATCAGAATACTGATGATTAAAACAATCGCGCCAATGATGAAGGATAAAATTAAATGTGTTGGCACACTACCAGCTGGTGCTTCATTAGAAACACCGAAATAGTTACTTAAAGCGTAAGGCAAAAATGAACCGATAACGGCTCCGATACCTATTAATACAGTTTGGATACTGAAGCCTAAAGTTCTTTGTTCTGATCTTAAATTATCTGCAACTAAAGCACGAAAAGGCTCCATCGCAATGTTAAAGGAGGCATCCATAATCATTAACATTCCTGCACCAACCCAAAGTGCTGGCATAAATGCAATGAAGATATCTGCTTGTGGCATTAAAACCAATCCAACGGAAGCTAAAACAGCGCCTACTAAAAAGTAAGGTCTTCTCCTCCCGAGTTTTGTCCAAGTTTGATCACTGTAATGACCAACAATTGGCTGAACAATTAAACCCATTAAAGGTGCAATGATCCAAAACCAGGATAAATGAGAGACATCAGCACCAAAATTTTGAAGAATACGGCTTGCGTTTGCGTTTTGAAGCGCAAAACCCATTTGTATTCCGAGAAAACCGAAACTAAGGTTCCAGATTTCGAGAATACCTAATCTACGTTTCTGCATATCGCTTTATTTAAGTTAAAACGATAAGTTGAGAAGTTATTCAAAACTTATCTTTTGTTGTGGAAGTAAAAGTATAAGTTTTGTGAAGTCACAAAGATATAAAAAATTACGAATTAATGGACTTTGTTGTTTCTCGTTCTATAATATCAGTTTTAACAATAACAGTTTTGTATTGATCTTCGGCTTCTTTTGACTCGTTTTCTAATCTATCAATGAGAAGCTCTGCCGTCTGCTTCCCCATTTCTTTACCATGCTGACTAACAGTTGTTAAGGGTGGGTAAGCGTGTTTAGAAAGGACACCATCAGTAAAGCCGATCACTTGTAAATCTTCAGGAATTTTATAACACATAGCTCGCGCAACTTTCATGGCTGTAATCGCATAAAGTTCGTTAACTGCAAAAATTGCATCAATATTTTTGGTCTCAAGAAATTCTTTGATTTGTTGTTCTAATTTTTCTAAATGATCTTCTTCATTAAGGTGATCATCAATTTTGAGAATTAAACTTTCATCAGGTTGAATTTCATTTTTTATTAAAGTTTTTAAATAGCCTTGTGTTCTCAATTTACCCACACTCACATAATCTTCAGTGGTAATAATTGCAATATTTTCCGCTTTAGAATCAATTAATTTCTGAACGGCTTTTTCTGAAGTTTCAATATCATCAACAACAACTTTATCGCAAGAGATTTCATTGAGAACGCGATCGAACATCACAATTGGAATACCTTGATCGATTGTTTCTCTTAGGTGATGATAATCTTTTTTCTGTAAAGTTTCTTTTGCAACAGAAATAATAAAACCATCAATACTTCCATTAGCCAACATTTCAAGGTTAAGCACTTCTTGATCAAAAGACTCATTAGATAAGCCGACAATCACATTATAACCACGTTGATTTGCATAATCTTCGATTCCTGAAATCACAGTTGTAAAAAAATGATGAACGATTTCTGGAATGATAACACCTAAAGTTTTTGTTTTACGGTTTTTAAGACTTAATGCAATGTTATTCGGCTTATAATTATAAAGTTTCGCAAAAGCTTTTACTTTTTGTTTTGTTTCATCACTAATCTCTTTGCTGTCTCTCAATGCTTTGGAAACAGTTGATATAGAAACATCAAGTTCTCTGGCTATTATTTTTAAAGTCGGTTTTTGTTTCATTGATAGAATCTCAATAATTTTCAATAAAAATAGCTGCTTATTTTGACAAAAACTGATAATTATCAATTAATTGCAAAACTTTTCAACACGCAAACGTTATAGTTAATTTCTTATTTTAAAGTGTGCTTGTAGTTTGCCTATCTTTAGAAATGGAAGTAAAAGTATATCAATTTTTAACCAAAATTAACACGTATGCAAACTATTAAACAATTGGGTTTCTTACTCATGTTTTTACCGATGTGTCTCTTTGCACAAGATTCTGTTGAAGGGACAATTACAGGTGAAGATGGTGGCGCTATCCCTGGTGTCAATATCATTATTAAAAACACGAATAAAGGAACAACGACCGATTTCGACGGAAATTACGCAATCGTTGTCGAACAAAATCAAGTTCTTGTTTTTACTTACTTAGGCTTTAAAAGTCAAGAGATTACTTATACAGGACAAAGTGAAATTGACGTCATCATGAAAGAGGATGCCTCTATACTTGAAGAGGTTCTCGTGATTGGTTACGGAACAGCAAAAAAAGAAGATTTGACAGGTGCAGTTGACATGGTCAGCTCTGAAGACTTTAATAAAGGTCCGATCAACTCTGCTCAAGAATTAATTACTGGTAAAGTAGCAGGTGTTAACGTCACTTCAGCAAGTGGTGCTCCTGGTGATGGACAAACAATTACCATCCGTGGTCTCGGTTCACTTTCATTAGAGAATCAACCGCTTTATGTGATTGATGGTATTCCTATTGATAATGGTGGTGTTGGTGGTTCTCGAAACCCACTCAATATTATCAACCCAAATGATATTGAAAGCATGACAGTTTTAAAAGATGCTTCAGCGACAGCAATTTATGGTTCACGAGCAGCTAATGGTGTTATCCAAATCACAACAAAAAAAGGTAAAGACACTAAAGAATTTAGATATGATGTTTCTTTAAAAAGAACTGTCAGAAGCAAATTAGAAACTGTTGATGTCATGACGGCTTCTGAATTTAGAAACCTTGTTAATAATGTAGGAACTCCTGATCAAATTGGAAGATTAGGTGACGCTTCAACAGATTGGCAAGAACAAATTTACAAAGAGCAAGCCACTGGTGAAGAATTTAATATGAGTGCTTTAGGAAACGCTTTCGGCTTTATGCCAATGCGAGCTTCTATCGGTTATACAAATCAAGATGGGATTTTGAGAGGTGATAACTTTAAAAGATTTACTGGCGGATTAAATTTAACGCCTCGTTTTTTTGATGATCAATTAAAGGTGACTTTAAATGTCAGAGGTTCTTATGTTGAAAACATATTTGCTAACCGTGATGCGATTGGTTCAGCAGTAAACTTTGACCCAACGCAACCAATCTACGATTCAAATTCTCCATTTGGCGGATATTTCGCTTGGATTGACCCTCAAACTGGTGCACAACGTTCTTTAGCAGACACTAACCCTGTTGCTCTGCTTAATTTGGTTGATGACCACTCAGAAGTCAGACGTGTGATCACAAACTTACAAGCTGATTATGATTTAACTGAACATGTTAAAGCGACTGTGAATGTTGGTTATGATGAATCAAATAGTCACGGACGTACAATTACTTCAGATCAAATGCCTACAGATGACCAAGTTGGTGGTTTAAGAAACGGTGCTAGAACAACTTTTCAACAAACTCAAAAAAATCAACTTTTTGATGCGTATTTAACTTACGATAATACCTTTGAAGATGTGCACAGCTTAACAGCTGTTGCTGGTTATTCTTATCAGAAATTTGAATATGACAACTATTCTTTTGATAGTGAAAAAGAAGAGCAAGGCAACACAGCCGAGTTTATAGATCGTTCAAGAAATGTCCTTTTATCTTATTTTGGACGAGCTAATTATAGTTATGATAGTCGTTATTTATTGACAGCATCACTAAGAGCAGATGCTTCTTCAAAATTAAATCCAGATGACCGCTGGGGCTATTTCCCGTCTTTCTCAGCAGCTTGGAATATTCATAACGAAAGCTTTATGGATGAATCAGACTTTTTTAATGTTTTAAAATTAAGAAGTGGTTACGGACAAGTTGGTAACGTTAATGGTTTGGGAGATTATAACTTCTTAACACGTTACACATCGAGTCAATCAACAGCTAATTACCAAATCGGAAATAGTTTTTATCAAACTTACAGACCAGAGCCTTACAATGAAGATCTGAAATGGGAAGTTGGATCTACAATAAATGTTGGTCTTGACTATTCCATATTAGATGAAAAAGTGAGCGGTTCTATCAACGCTTATATCAAGAAAACGGAAGACTTAATTGCTTTTACACTTGTTGATCCATTTACAAACTTTGGAAACAAAATCGATAAAAACATCGGTGATATGGAAAACAAAGGAATTGAGTTTGCTATCAATTACAAAGCCATTGATACTGATGATTGGTCGTGGAATTTAGGTTACAATGTATCGTTTAACGATAACAAAATCACTAATTTACCAGATGAGCAAAATGTTGGTGGAATTTCTGGTGGTACAGGAAACAACATTCAACTTCACAGAGAAGGTGAAACGCCTTACAGCTATTATGTTTATGAGCAAGTTTACGACAGTAACGGAAGTCCTATTGAAGGCGTTTACGTCGATAGAAACAATGATGGCGTAATTAACGATGATGATAGATACATCAAGGAAAACCCTTACGCTGATGTTCTCATGGGCTTCAACACAAACTTAAGCTATAAAAACTGGGATTTATCAGTTCAATCTAGAGTTAGTTTAGGAAACTACGCTTATAACAACGTTGCTTCAGCAAATAGTTACGAGCGTAAAGCGACTGAAAACCAAATGTTATCTAACTTACATAGTAATTATTTTAATACAGGTTTTAAAAATATTACACAAAGAGGTTTACTGAGTGATTATCATATTCAAGATGCTTCATTCTTTAGAATTGATAATGTGACACTTGGTTACAATTTCAACAGTGTTTCAGGAAATACTCAGTTTAGAGTTTACGGATCTGTTCAGAATTTATTAACTGTAACAGATTATGACGGCATCGACCCAGAGATTTCTGGAGGTATCGATAACAATTTTTACCCACGCCCTAGAACATTTGTTTTAGGATTAAATGTTGACTTATAAAATAAGAAATGATGAAAATAAAATTTAATACTTTATTAGTCGCTCTGATCTCATTTTTCACATTGGTATCATGTCATGATGATTTGAATCAAACACCAATTGATCCAGACAGTACGACAGAAGAAGACGTTTTTGCAAATGCAAGCCAAGCTAAAGGAGCACTTGCAAAACTTTATGCGAGTTTAGCATTAACAGGACAACAAGGTCCAGCAGGACAACCAGATATTTCAGGAATTGATGAAGGTTTTTCACAATTCTCTAGAATGCTGTTTAACCTAAATGAACTTACAACTGATCAAGCTATTGTTGGTTGGGGTGACCCTGGTTTACCAGATTTACACGGTTTATCTTGGTCATCAGGTAACGACTTTACTGAAGCGATGTATTATCGTTTAGCACAAGAGGTTTCATTTACAAACTCTTTTATCTCAAATGCTGAATTATTAGCTGATGAAGAAGTGAATCAATTTATTGCTGAAGCGAGATTCTTAAGAGCTTTTGCTTATTATAACTTGATGGATTTATACGGAAATGTGCCTTTAACAACTGAAATTTCAACTGATTTACCTCAACAAGCTTCTCGTGAAGAGATTTTTAATTTTGTTGAAGAAGAACTTTTAGAAATTGAAGATCAATTGGCTGATAGTGGCGCAAATGAATACGGACGTGTTGATCGTGTTGCTGCTTGGGCTCTGTTATCAAGATTATATTTAAATGCTGAATCTTTTATAGGAACACCGCGTTACAATGATGCTGTCACTTATTCAGAAAAAGCAATTAACTCAAGCTACAGCATCAATACAACAGACGCTAATGGCAACGGAAGTGCTTACGATGAGTTATTCTTGGCCGATAACAACACAAACGGTGCTCAAAAAGAATTTATTTTTACCTTAAATTTTGATGGTATTCAATCTCAAACTTTTGGCGGAACAACATTTTTAGTTCATGCGGCTGTTGGTGGAACAATGAATCCAGCAGAATTTGGTATCAACGGTGGTTGGGCTGGTAACAGAACGACTGAAGCATTTGTGAACAAATTTGTCAAAACAAATGCTGAACTAAACGCAAATATTGGTCCTGTGTCTGACTGGGGAATTATCGGTGACTCAACACCAAATGGTTGGGCAGATCCTGATACAGATATGTATGAATCAGCATCAAATGTTTATAAAATCTTCACAGAATTAACTGAAGGTGAATTGAAGTTTAGAAAAAATGATGATTGGGCTGAAAACTTTGGTGGCGAAAATGGAAACCTTATTTCTGACGGTGACAACATTGCTGTAGAAACAACTGGTCGCGTTGTGATCACACTTAATCTAAATGACAACACTTACGCAATTCAAAGTATTTATGAAAGTTTACCTGATGCTAGAGCGATGTTTTATACTGATGGGCAAACTTTGGAGATCAATGATGTTGCAACATTTGAAGAAGGGTTAACTGTAACGAAATTCAGAAATATCGATTCAAATGGAAATCCAGGAAGTGACTCAACAGGAGATTTTGTTGACACTGATTTACCTATCATTCGTTTAGCTGAAATGTACCTGAATTATGCTGAGGCAACATTAAGAGGCGGCGGTGGAAACGCATCACGTGCAGTGAACTTAATCAATGAATTAAGAGAAAGAGCTTATGGAAATAACTCAGTAAACATCACAAGTGGTGATTTAGATTTACAATTCGTCTTAGATGAAAGATCACGCGAGCTTTATTGGGAAGGTCAAAGAAGAACAGATTTGATTCGTTATGAGCAATTCACAACTAATCAATATTTATGGCCATTTAAAGGTGGTGTGCAAGATGGTGTTTCTGCGCCAACTTATAGACGCCTCTTCCCTATCCCAAATGATTTATTAACGATTAACCCAAATCTTACACAAAATGATGGCTACTAAATTTTATACAAAATTTCTCTTCATTTTTATTGCAGCTATTTTTATCAGCTGTGAAGATGACGATGATTTTACAGTAATTAATGAAAACGCAACAACAAATCTGAATCTTTCAGATGATGTTGTCGTGATGACAAAAGAAAATGCTGATGAGGATATTCTAGAAGTGACTTGGCAAGAGCCAGACTTTGGTTTCCTTGCTGTACCGAAGTATAACATAGAAATTGACTTGGCTGGAAATGATTTTGCTAGCGCAAAAACAGTTGCCGTTGGATCAGAACTTTCAAAGACTTTTACGTCAGATGAGTTAAACAAGCTTTTATTAAACATCGGAATCACACCTTTACAGGAAACTGATGTTGAAATGCGCTTAAAAGTGATTTTAAGCCAAGCAAAAAGTATTTATTCTCCTGTATCAACTTTGCAAGTCACCGCTTTTTCTTCAATCTTAGATTTATCGACAGATTTTGGAGTTGTTGGAGATGCAACACCTGGTGGATGGTCATCTACACCAGAAACACCAATTCAAGATATTCCTTTTTATACAACTTCTGAAGATGGAATCATTGTCGCATATACAAGTTTACGTGATGGTGATATCAAATTTAGAAAAAATAACCAATGGAATTTTGATTATGGTGATAATGATAATAACGGAACCTTAGATGAAGGTGGTGCGGACATTCCAGTCACAGCTGGTGATTACAGAATCACTTTAAACCTCAATAATTTAACCTATACAATGGAAGAGTTTTCTTGGGGAATTGTTGGTGATGCTACGATCTACGGTTGGGATGCACCTGATGTAAAATTACACTACAATGCTTTTAATGACAATTGGGTAGCAGCTATTACATTAACAGATGGTGAGATCAAGTTTAGACAAAATGAAGAATTCGTTACCGATTTTGGTGGTAGCAACGGCTCACTTGTCTCTGGTGGTGATAATATCGCTGTAACAGCAGGACATTACATCGTTACAGTTGATTTTAAAAACTTGACTTATAATCTTGAAGAAACTAATTTATGGGGCTTAACTGGTGATGGAACAACTTTCGGTTGGGATGCACCTGATGTGAAATTTTTGCCAGATTTAGGAACTGAAGATGGTAAGTTTTACGCCAACGGTGTTGAACTTATGCTCGGTGATGTTAAAGTCAGACAAAATGAAAACTCAGATGTTAATTACGGCGATAACGGAAACGATGGAACTTTAGAAGAAGATGGTGATGACATTCCTGTTACGACACCTGGTATTTATAATATTGAGTTAGATTTTTCAGCGAATCCACCAACAATTTCATTTTTCCCTTGGGAAGAGTAAAATAGACTGAAATCTCATAATATAAAGCTGCTTTTCATCGCTGAGAAGTCATTCATTTAAGTTCTTTATTTTGAAAAAAGAACGCTTGAAGGGTTATAATTAATCTTTGATAAATGAAACTGACTTAAGCCTGAAAAGCAGCTTTTTTAATTTTAAAATCTTTAAAGATGAAATATTTTTACACACTCATTTTGAGCTTCATTGTATTTTGCAATTATGCTCAAACACAAACAGGCACATTTACAACAAGCCCAGAATTTTTTGACGCTGATCAACAAGTGACAATTACTGTGGATGATGTTAACGCTAACCTATGGAGTACATCTGATTTATACTTATGGATGTGGTACACTGACTCAAATGGCGTAGAATCTGATTCGCCAACAAATGGACAATGGTCAAGCTCTGATGAAGCTCAAAAAATGACAAATAATGGAGACGGAAGTTTTTCATTTACATTCATCCCTTCTACCCTATTTAATAACACCGACATTTCTGAAATTGGTGTTTTAGCAAAAGCTAAAAATGGTAGTGGTGACAAGAAAACACAAGATTATCTAATACCCGTTGGCACTTATCAAGTGACCCTAAATCAGCCAACACAAGACTTAACAATTTTAAACGCTGGTGATCAATTCACAATTTCTGCGGAGTCAAACCTGACTTCTGATTTTGAATTATACGCAAATAACACATTGATTTCTTCAGTAGCAGCAAACACTAATTTTACTTATAATTATACTGTAAATTCTGATACGGATTTTGAGCTTGTTGCAAATCATACAGATTCAAATGCGAGCGAAAGCTTTCTATTTTCAGCAGTGATTACGCCAACACCTGTTGAAGAATCATTACCTAGTGGTTTAAAAAATGGCATTAATTACGATGTGTCAACACCAAACGAAATAACTTTGGTTTTAGAAGCACCAAACAAAGATTTTATTCATGTAATTGGCGATTTTAATAACTGGGAAATGAATTCTAATTTCTTAATGAAGAAAGATTCTACACTAAATAAGTTTTGGTTAACAATTGATATTCCCGAAAATTCAAGTTGGTCAACTGATTTTTTATTTCAGTATCTCATTGAAGGACAAATCAGAGTTGCTGATCCCTACTCAACTTTAGTGTTAGATCCATTTAATGATACTTATATTAATGAAACAACTTTTGCAAACATTCCAGATTATCCTACAGAAACATCAGAAATTGTAAGCTGGTTTAGATATAATGAATATGACTGGCAATTCACAAATTTTGAAAGACCTCAACAGGAAGATTTAGTGATCTATGAAGTTTTATTGAGAGATTTTGATGAAAATCACTCTTTTCAAGCACTTATAGACAGACTCGATTACCTCGAAGACTTGGGCATTAACGCAATTCAATTGATGCCTGTTAATGAATTTGATGACAATATTTCTTGGGGTTACAATCCATCTTTCCACATGGCTTTAGACAAATATTATGGCTCGCCAGAAAGTTTTAAAGCTTTTGTAGATGCTGCACACCAACGCGGAATTGCTGTTATTTTAGATGTGGTTTATAATCACGGAACTGGTCAAAGTCCTTACTTCAGAATGTATAATAACTGTAACGGATGTTATGAAGGACAGGCAACTGCTGATAATCCACTTTTTAATCAAAACGATCCGAATACAGCATTTCAATTTTTTAATGATATCGACCACACTTCAACATTTACAGAAAATTGGTTAGATGAAATGAATCGTTTCTGGCTAGAAGAATACAATATTGACGGTTTTAGATTTGACTTTACTAAAGGCTTCACCAACACACCTGGAGATGGAGGCACCAATGATGCATCACGTATTGCCATTTTAAAAAGAATGTACAACCAAATTCGTGCGATTGATAATGATGCTTATGTAATTTTAGAACATTTTGCCCCAAATGCAGAAGAAACGGAATTGATAAATCACCGTGCAACTACTCAAAGCAACGAACCTGGTATGATGGTTTGGGGAAACTTGAACTTTCAATATAACCAAGCCACAATGGGTTATGACAATTCTGACTTCTCAGGCGTTAATTATCAAAATCGTGGCTGGACAACAGCATCCAATGTGAGTTATATGGAAAGTCATGATGAAGAACGCTTGATGCATAAAAATTTAGAATTTGGAAATAATTCAGGAAGTTACGACGTCACAAACCTCAATACTGCCTTGGATAGAATGAAGATGGCTGGTGCATTTTTCTTTACAGTTCCTGGGCCAAAAATGATCTGGCAATTTGGGGAATTAGGTTATGATTATAGTATTAATTATTGCGAAGATGGCTCTATCAACAATGATTGTCGAACTTCACCAAAACCTATTGTCTGGAATTATTTAAACAATAATAACAGAAAAAGTTTACATGATTCTTGGGCTGAATTGATAAACCTCAGAAATAATGAAAACATTTTTAAAACAACAAATTTCAGTGTAAATACGAGTGATAATGATCAAAAGATCATCAAATTAACACATGATAATCCGTCAACTGATGATGTTGAAGAAATTGTGATCATTGGAAACTTTGGCGTGACACAAACTTCTATTTCTCCAGAATTTCCTTCAACTGGCAATTGGTATAATTTTGTTGATGACAGTTATATTTCAATTACACAAACAAACCAAAGCATTAGTTTAGACGCAGGAGAATTTATGATTTTGATGGATAAAGAACCTCAGGGCTTATCAACTGATCAACCACAAATCAGTCAAAAACTCTCGATGTATCCTAATCCTGCAAGTCATGTAATCCGTTTTAATCAAGCTTTAGAAGCTGTCAAGATTTTCAACACCTTAGGGCAAGAAGTCAAGAGTTTTAATGAAACAAAAGCTGTCAATTCTCCTTATATTATTGAAGATTTAAGCAAAGGAATCTATTTTATCAAAGCAAAAAACAAAGAAGGTAAAGAACTTGATCTTAAGCTTATTAAAGAATAAATGACAATGCAGCTCTTCAACATGAAGCGCTGCATTTTTTAAATAGAACACTAAATAATTGAAAAAGCAACCTATTTGCTTATCATTTAATTCTGATTTAAAATTTAACAAACAGATAAAAACACAAGCAACTGGTTATTAGCAAATTACAATGTTAATCAGAAATTATTTTATTGAATTATTCAAAATAATATAACTTATATATTAAATTAAATACAAAATATTTAGAATTATCAAAGTTTAATTTCAAAGAAATTGAATTTCTACTTTTCTTTTACAGTCTAATCGTTATTGTATTTTTATTTTAAGAACAATTTCGTTATTAATCTTCAAACAAATCTTACTTTTGTGCATACTCTATTGAGAAATTAATAACATTAAATTATCAATCATATGGATGCAGAATTAATAAAAGGTCAAGATTTAAAAAAGGTTGCGCCAGTTTTCGGACAGCTTTCTTTTGATGACCATGAACAGGTTGTTTTTTGCTATGACAAAGAAACTGGACTAAAAGCAATCATCGGAATTCATGACACAACTTTAGGACCTGCTTTAGGTGGAACAAGAATGTGGAATTACGAAAGCGAATGGGAAGCTTTAAATGATGTTTTACGTTTATCACGTGGAATGACTTTTAAAAGTGCCATTACTGGTCTTGATTTAGGTGGCGGTAAAGCTGTGATTATCGGTGATGCTAAAACTCAAAAAACACCAGAATTAATGCGTCGCTTCGGTAAGTTTGTCGATTCTTTAAGCGGAAAATATATCACTGCTGAAGATGTTGGTATGGCAACTGAAGATATGGATACAGTTCGTGAAGTGACTAAACATGTGACTGGTATTTCTGAAAGCTTAGGTGGATCAGGGAATCCTTCACCTGTGACAGGTTACGGTGTTTTCATGGGGATGAAAGCTGCTGCTAAATTTAAGCTTGGCGTTGATACGCTTAAAGGCATTAAAGTGCTTGTACAAGGTATCGGAAATGTTGGCGAAACTGTCGTTAAACACATTCGTGAAGAAGGTGGTGAAGTTTTTATCACTGATATTAACAAAGAGCGTTTAGAAGAAGTTGCTAACAAGTACGGCGCTAAAATCTTTGAAGGTGATGATATTTACACAGCAGATGTTGAGATCTATTCTCCTTGTGCTTTAGGTGCAACTGTTAACGACGAAACAATTAATAAACTGAAAGCTAAAGTGATTGCAGGTGCTGCAAATAATCAATTGGCTGAAGAGGAGAAACATGGTCAAATGTTGCTTGACAAAGGTATCGTTTACGCACCAGACTTCTTGATAAATGCTGGAGGTGTAATTAATGTTTACGGTGAACTCAAAGGCTTTAAACGCGAGGAAGTGATGGAGAAAACTGAAAACATTTACAACACAACTTTAGAGATTTTAAAAACAGCTGAAGAAAACAAAATGACTACGCAAAAAGCAGCAATGAAAATTGCTCAAGAGCGTATTGATAAAAGAAAGAACGAAAAGTAATATTTGTATTTCTTTGAGAATACTAAAAAGGTGGTTTTTAATAAAACCACCTTTTTTATTTATAATAAATAATTGTTTCCTCTATTGGTCTTCTCACTTTTTCAAAAGAAGCAAATTGATCTTCTTCATCGCGATAACCAATTGGTAAAACCAAAACAGGTTTTAATGATTTTTCTTTTAACTTCAGAATTTCTCCATAAGCATCTGGCTGAAAACCTTCCATTGGGCAAGCATCTATTTCTTCCTTAGCACAAACAGTTAATAGGTTTCCTAAAGCTAGATAAGCTTGATTAATCGCCCATTTATCTTTTTCGCTTTTATCTTTTTCCTTAAAGAATTCAAGCAAGAAATTACGAAATGGCGCCAAAACCTCATCAGGTGTATTTCTGATTTCTTTTTGCAACTCAAAGTTATTTTCTATAAAAGCTGAATCAACAATGTCTTCAATACAAATCACCAAAATATGCGACGCTGTCCTCACCTGCTCTTGATGCATGCTTTTTTCATAAAGACGATACTTCAAATCAGGATCACTGACAACGGCTAATCGAAGAGGTTGCAACCCGTAAGACGTAGGTGTTAAATTAAAAGCTTTAGTAATAATATCAAGCTTCTCATCTGAAACTATTTTGTCTGCCTGAAACTTTTTGGCAGCATATCGCCAGTTTAAAGCTTTTAAAGTATTCATAGAATTTTTTCAGCAAATATAAGAAGTGCTTTCTGATATTACTTAGAAATCCAATTGAACGACAAAAATCTTTAAGATTTGTCTATCTTTTTTTACCCATAACATCGGATTTCTATTAATGGCATACTCAGCTTTCACTTGTGATTTAATTTCTTGATGACTAATCCAAGCTGAATTTTCAACATCAATAGTATTAAACCAATTCACTTTATCAGGTTTAAAATAAACAGCATCATGCCATTCGTCTTTAAGAAACTCGCCCCAATACAACCAAATTCCTGCAATTTGATCAGTATTCAAAAAATCAGATTGAGGAAGATCTTCCTTATATCTTCTAAAAAGAATGGCTTTAAAAAGCAATTTTTGCTGAATTGAATCTGCTGAATCTATGTTAAGTTGAGATAAGTCTTTTGCAGTTTCAGAATGATATAATAATGGAAACTGGTGCTGCATCAACTTTTCATATTTTTCATGAAAAGAATCTTTTCTATTCGGGCCGATCCAGCATAAATCAAGATTGTCAGAAAGTCTTGAGTCAAATAGATAAACTTTATAAACCATTTCCAAATGAATAATTTCAGAAGTGTTTAAATCTTGAAAGATAAAATCAAATTCACCTAAAGTTTTTTTATCGTCAAATATTTGTAAACTATGAGAAAGCAATCGATAATCAGAAGAGTTTTCTAAAACATATTTTGCAAAAAGCTCAGCGCGTTTCCCGATAAAACCTAATTTTTGAAAGCTTTTTAAATCCTCAATATCAGGTTTTGAAATCTGTTTTTTATCAAAATCAAAAATCCCGACATGGTCTAACATATCAGGATTCTTAATCAGTAAAGGCGTTTCAAAAAACGCTTTATATTGTTGTAATATCGTTTGCATTGTTTAAGCTAAACCTAAAGCAATGTCAATCATTTGGTTAAATGTCTTTTCTCTATCTTCAGTCGAAGTCACTTCTCCTGTTACCAAAGAATCTGAAATCGTTAAAACGGCCAAAGCGTCAACATTAAACTTAGCTGCAATCGTGTACAAAGCAGCAGCTTCCATTTCAACGCAAAGCACGTTATAATCAGCCCATTTTTTGTAATCATCTTTTTGATCTGTGTAAAATAAATCTGACGATAAAACATTTCCTGCTTTTACATCAATATTTTTTTCATCAGCAATTTTTAAGGCTTTTTTGAAAAGATCAAAACTTGCTGTTGGTGCATAATCACCACCATCAAAACGGCTTCTGTTAATCGATGAAGTTGTTGAAGCAGACATTGCAATGACAACATCTCTAAGTTTGACATGCTCTTTCATCGCGCCTGCACTCCCAACACGAATTAATTTTTTCGCACCAAAATCATGAATTAACTCATGTGCGTAAATACTAAAAGAAGGCAAGCCCATTCCGCTCCCTTGCACAGAAACAGGAACACCTTTATAAGTACCAGTGTAACCTAGCATATTTCTGACAGTATTGTAGCATTTAGCATCTTCTAAAAAAGTTTCTGCAATCCATTTTGCTCTCAAAGGATCACCTGGCATTAAGACTGTTTCTGCAACATCTCCAGGATTTGCGTTAATGTGAACTCCCATAATAATTAATAGTTTTGAGTTGAAGTTTTTCCTTGCATGATTTGAACGCCAGATGAGGCGCCTAATCTGCTCACTCCAAGATTGATATACATTTCAGCTGTCTCAAGGTCACGTATCCCTCCAGAAGCTTTTATTTTAACTTGATCAGAAATGTTTGCTTTCATAATTTTGACAGCTTCCGGCGTTGCACCTTCGCTTCCAAAACCAGTAGAAGTTTTCACATAATCTGCTTTTGCTTTTTCTGAAATCTGCGATGCCTTTGCGATTTCTTCATCGGTTAAATTACAAGTTTCTAAAATCACTTTAAGAAGTTTGTCTCCTATTGCTTTTCTAACTGCTGCAATATCGGCTTGCGCATCTTCTATTTTATTTGATTTTATCCAAGATTGATTTAAAACCATATCAAACTCATCTGCACCATCTTTTAAAGCTTGCTTTGCTTCATCAACTTTTGCTTGTGTTGTTGTATTTCCAAGAGGAAAACCAATCACTGTACAAACTTTAACTGAAGAACCTTTCAGTTGCTCAGCTGCATATTTTACAAAACAAGGATTGATACAAACACTTGCAAATTCATATTTTTTTGCTTCTTCACAAATTTTATCGATTTGATCAAAACTTGCTGTTGGCTTCAGCAAAGTATGGTCAATATATTTATTAATTTCCATTCTAAATTATTTTATACATTAAATCTAAAGTTCATCACATCTCCATCCTGAACAATATACTCTTTTCCTTCGACACTCAATTTACCAGCCTCTTTCACTTTGGCTTCGCTTCCGTATTTTACAAAATCGTCGTAAGCAATAACTTCCGCACGAATAAAACCTTTTTGAAAATCTGTGTGAATCACACCTGCCGCTTCTGGCGCTGTTGCTCCAACTTTCACTGTCCAAGCTCTCACTTCTTTAACACCAGCTGTAAAATAAGTTTGCTGATTGAGTAAACGGTAAGCTGTCCGAATCAGTTTTGAAGCGCCTGCTTCTTCTAAACCGATATCTTCTAAAAACATTTGACGTTCTTCAAAATCTTCCAATTCAGAAATATCAGCTTCAATACCTACTGCAAGAACTAAGACTTCAGCATTTTCATCTTTAACAGCTTCTTTAATTTGCTCGACATAAGCATTTCCGTCAACTGCTGATTTTTCATCAACATTACATATATAAAGAACTGGTTTGTCTGTGATAAATTGCATTGGTGTTACAAATTCATCTCTATCATCTTCATCAATATCGATCGCTCTAACTGAAATACCAGCTTCTAAACCTTCTTTCAATTTCTCAAGAATAGCAAATTCTCTTTGCGCTTCTTTTTGACCTGTTTTAGCTGCTCTTTTAGTTTTCTCTAATTTTTTATCAACAGCCTCAAGATCTTTTAATTGAAGTTCAATGTCAATCGTTTCCTTATCATTTAATGGATTGATTTTTCCATCAACGTGAACAACATTGTCATCATCAAAACATCTTAATACATGAAGAATAGCGTCTGTTTCTCGGATATTTCCTAAAAATTGGTTACCCAAACCTTCACCTTTACTGGCTCCTTTCACAAGACCTGCAATGTCAACAATTTCAACAGTTGCTGGCAAAACGCGCTCAGGCTTCACAAGCTCCTCAAGTTTACTCAACCTTGGGTCTGGCACATTAACAACTCCAATATTCGGTTCGATAGTACAAAAAGGAAAATTAGCACTTTGCGCTTTAGCGTTTGATAAGGAATTAAATAAAGTTGATTTCCCAACATTTGGTAATCCGACAATGCCTGCTTTCATCTATAATATTGATTAAAAATTTGAAATGCAAATGTAAGCAATAACTGAGAAACTAAGTTTAGAAACCAAGATGAACTTGTGATGAAAAGTCATCAAAATTGAATAAATTTGATAAAACTCAATGAATGAAATTCAATAGAACAAATATTCTCTACATCATTGCTGCAATCGTAACGCTTTATGGCTTAGTCACAGGTCGGTTCCTGTTTATTTTTCTAGCTCTACCAATGGGATTATTTTCATTTATGAACAAAAAAGATGATGGCAATTGAACGTTAATTTTTATTTAAAAGGCTTCTTCAAATTGCTTTAGACGTGAGATATTATTAGCTTTAACAAAAAACATTATGGAAAGCCCTGATACATTATCGCAAAGAATGAATAAATTAAAATCTGAAGGTTATACAATGGATTTTAAACTCACTGAAACTCACCTAAAAACAACTGATGATAAAAACTCATTTACTGGAGAGGATTTTATTGTTGACAATGTTTATCGTTTTGAAGGAATGTCCAATCCTTCTGACAACTCTATACTATACGCAATCACAACAACCGATGGCGTTAAAGGAACTTTAGTTGACGGATATGGCGTTTCTGGTGGACAAGTTTCAAAAAAGATTAGAGAAAAATTAAATTTATCATCAAACCGTAATTCATAAAAATTATATACAAAATGGGATATTTAAATCTAGATGACGAGAAAACCAAAAAGACAGTTGGTGAACTCAATACACTTTTAGCAGATTACCAATTATATTATCAAAAATTAAGAAATTACCACTGGAACATCAGAGGTAAAAACTTCTTCGACTTACATATTAAGTTTGAAGAAATGTATGATGATGCAATGGTCAAGATTGATGAAATCGCTGAACGTATTTTAACACTTCGTTTAAGTCCAGTCAGTAACCTATCTGATTACTTAAAAAGATCAAACTTAGAAGAATCTGAGTCTTACATCAGTGATGCTGATATGGTTAAAAATCTTTTAGCTGATCATAGTAAAATCATTCAGCAAATGCGTCAAGTGATTGATGTTGCAGATAAAAATGACGATGAAGGAACAATTGATTTGGTTGGTGCTTATATTCGTGAACTTGAAAAGACAAGCTGGATGTTAGATGCTTGGGCTTCTACACATTAATACAATCTTTAAGCACACATGCAAAACCCTAAAAAAGAAACTGAATTTATAGACCAGACTAAAAACGTCTGGTCTTCTTTTTACGATAAGATATTTAATTGGATAAACAACTTCATCGATAGTTTACCCAATTTAATTATTGCAGTTATCGTTTTTATTTTATTTCTACTCTCAGCAAAATATATTGGCAGATTAGCGACTAGAATTTTTAAACGTCACAAAACTGAACTTTCACTTCAACTTGTGATGGTGAAGATCATTAAAGTTGTCATTGTTCTCGTTGGTTTCTTTGTGATGCTTGGTATTCTTAACCTCGACACAGTATTAACCACAATTTTAGCTGGAGCTGGTGTCGTTGGTTTGGCAGTTGGTTTAGCACTTCAAACTTCATTAAACAATACTTTTTCTGGTGTCATCATCAGTTTTATTAAGAACATAAAAATTGGTGATTGGATAAGAACCCATGATCACGCAGGTCATGTTATTGAAGTTAACTTGCGAAGCGTTGTTATCAAAACTGCTGCAAACACACATGTTATGGTTCCTAATTCAAAAATAGTTGAATCTGTTTTTGAAAACTTATCGAGTACTAAACGCGGACGCATAACAATTAAAAGTCGTGTGAGTTTTGACAGTGATTTAGATCAAGCTGAAAAATTAGTCAAAAAGGTTTTAGCTGATAATTTCAAACAATCTGGGAATGAAGAAATTGAATTTTTCTACACTGAATTTGGAACAAGTTCAATTCAATTTATCACTCGTTTTTGGACAAATATCGTTAATCAAAAAGATATTTATACAGCTCAGCATAAAGCGATTGTACTGATTAAAAAAGCGCTTGATAAAGAAAACATCAATATCCCTTACCCTATAAGATCTTTGGATTTTAATAAAAGTAATTTTCCGAAGGAGACTTTAAAAATAGAGCAAATGGATTCTAAGCAAAAAAATTAAGAGTTACCATTTAACATTGTTTCATATAGTTTTTCATATTGAGGAACTATATTTTGCATGTCAAAATTTAATGCAATATCTCTAGCACGTAGTTTGAATTTGTCTAATGTATCAGTATTTTCTAATATTTTAATGGCATTATTTGCCATATCATTAATATCTCCTAAAGCACTTAAATAACCCGATTGACCATCTATATTAACTTCTGGCACACCACCAACATCAGTTGAAATTACAGGAACGCCGTAAGCCATTGCTTCAAGCGCTGCTAAACCAAAGCTTTCTTTTTCTGATGGTAGAAGAAATAAATCTGAATAGCATAAAATCTTTTCAATCTCATTACTTTTTCCAAGAAACATAATCTTCTCTCTAATACCGAGTTCATGTGCTAGTTTTGAAGCATTTTCACGTTCAGGACCATCACCGATAATAATTAAACGCGATTTGATCTTTTGCTGTACTTTATGAAAAACTTTTATCAAGTCATCTATACGTTTTACAGGTCTAAGATTGCTGACATGTGTGATAATTCTTTCATCATCTTCAGCCATTAAATCACGTTGACATTCACCTATATTTTTTGGTAAATTTTGAAAATCTATAAAATTTGGAACAACATGAATTTCTTTATGAATATCAAAAATAGCTTTCGTATCTTCTTTTAAACTCTGAGAAACCGAAGTGACCACATTGCTTTCATTAATACTAAAATTGACAGCTGGTTTATAAAAAGAATGACTTCCTACTAAAGTGATATCAGTTCCGTGTAAAGTTGTCATCATAGGTAAATCAATACCTTCGGTTTTCAACATTTGTTGTGCCATAAAACCAGCATAAGCATGCGGAATAGCATAATGTACATGCAGCAGGTCAATATCATGCTCTTTAACAACTGTAACTAGCTTGCTTGATAAAGCCAATTCATAAGGTTGATAATGAAACAATGGATATTCAGGAACAATCACCTCATGATACTTAATTTTATTTGAGAGATATTCGAGCCTAACAGGTTGTTTGTATGTTACGAAATGAATTTCATGTCCTCTTTTGGAAAGAGCAATTCCGAGTTCAGTTGCCACAACACCACTTCCTCCAAATGTTGGGTAACAGACAATAGCTATTTTCATTCAAAATATATTTGTGCAGCTAAATTACAACTTTTAGAAACTAATAAATCTTAAAGTCATCGCAAAATTAGTCATGTAAAGCGTCGTAAATATACTGTTGAAGTTTTGTTCTTATATCTTCAGTAATTAACTGACGATTTGTAGCATCAGGATAAATACGATTTGAAAGAAACACATACAGAATATCTGTTGAAGGATCAACCCATGCATAAGTTCCTGTAAAGCCAGAATGTCCGAAACTCGTCATTGAAAGACAGCCACAAGTCGGGCCAACATCATCTAATTGAGGTTTATCAAAACCTAAACCTCGACGGACATCTTCATCACAATAATAACATTTATTAAATGTGTGTAATGTACGTGGTAGAAAGTAGTTTTTACCACCATAATAACCATCATTCAAATACAACTGCATCATTTGAGCAACACTTTTAGCATTACCAAATAAGCCAGCGTGACCGCCTATACCTCCTAACATTGCTGCACCTTGATCGTGAACAAAACCGTGAATAAGTTGCTCTCGCCATAGCTCATCGTTTTCAGTAGGAACAATACGATTCAATGGCGCTTGATCTCTAGGAAGATAAAACAAATTTTGAATTCCCATAGGTTTATAAAATAAGTCTTGAACTAAGTTCTGTAATGAATCCTGATAACTTGTTTCAATATATTCTTTTAAAAAATAAAAAGGTAAGTCAGAGTATTTGTATTCGTCTCTTGTTCTTAGTTCTGATTGCTTAATTTTTTCATAAATAGAATCCTGATAATCAGATCTTAAATATAAATCATCAGCCACTTGAATTGAAAATTCATCAGACTTTTCATTTCTATAATAATCATTTTTAGTTTCTAAAGTATTGATGTAAAAAGGAATCCAAGCTTCTAATTTTGCATAATGAGAAAGCATCCTTTTTAAAGAAATATCACCTTTATTTGAATTTTTATAGGCGGGAAGAATATCTTTGATGTGATCTTCAATGTCAACTTTATCCTCCTCTTCTAGCCTCATGAAAATCGGTAATGTTGCTAGAATTTTAGTTAAGGAAGCCAAATCATAAAGGTCATCATTTTTGACATTTATCTTTTTATCGTAAGTATGAAAACCATAAGATTTTTCAAAAAGTATTTTTTTATCTTTTGCTATTAAAAGCTGAAAGCCTGGTGACATCTTATCTGACAAAACCAAATTTGCAATGCTATCAATTTGATTTCTTAATTTAGTCGCATCAAAATTTTTATTCTCTAAAAAATCATAGCCTAAACGTCCTAAAGATTTGGTTTTTAAACCAGTTCCTTCAGGATAAGCCGAAGTTACAGAAACCGGTAATTGACCAACAGCTTCACTTGCGCCAAAAATAATTTCTGCTGTTACTTGCTGTGCTTCACCTGCATTTTGATAAGACTGAATAATAGATTCAATCGGAAGGAAGCTATCTAAATCTAATAAAGCATAAGGACTTGTGAAATTGGCCAACACAAGGTTATTTTGCTTGGCAATTAACTGAATCAGTTTGATTTCAAAACTTCTTAATTCATAAGACTTCCATGGTGTTTCATCAGATTTGTGATGTCCAATAATCACAGTTTGATAAGTTTTAAGCTTCTCAAGTAATTTGTCAGATTCCGATGTAAAATAATCAACTTCTGCGTAATCTGTCAGAGTATTATAGAATTTTTCTGCTTTAGCATCGCCTAATTTTACATAAGCTATTTTATGATCTTGCAAATCAGCAATTGGCAATAAGCCTAAATCATTTTTAACTAAAGTGATGGCTTTTTGAAAAGCTTTAAAACGTGTTGCTTTATTTTGATCTGTTGCTAAATCTTGCTTTAAATTAACTTGACTTATTTGTTGATAATTTTTTAAACCAACTTTATACTTTGCAAATAGTATCTTTCTTACTGAGTTTGACAAACGCTTATCCGTGATGATACCATCATTATATGCCTTTTTAATTTTATCAAAGGCAGCATCCAAATCATTCGGAATCAATAATATATCATTTCCTGCTAAAAATGCTTGTAACTCTGCTTCACCAGGACCGCCATATTGGCTTGCGCCCTTCATATTTAATGCATCTGTAAAAATTAAACCCTTAAAGTTCATTTCATTTTGCAATAAATCAGTCACAACTTTTTTAGACAAAGAAGTTGGTAAAGTTTCTGAATCTGTTAAGGCAGGGACTTTGAGATGGGCAACCATAACACTGGTTAAGCCATAATTTATCAATTTCCTATAAGGATAAATTTCAGTATCCATCAACCGAGTTGAATCAGCGTCTATACTTGGCAACAATTTATGTGAGTCTTGATCTGTATCGCCATGACCTGGAAAATGTTTTGCACTTGTCAAGACGTCTTCACTCTGAAAACCTTTGATTAATGCGATTGACTTCGAAGTGACATTTTGTTTTCCTTCACCAAAAGCACGGTTCCCGATAATTGGATTTTTTGGATTGCTATTTAAATCAACAACAGGCGCAAAATTGAAATGCACACCAACGCGTTTTGAGTGTTGAGCGATTTGTTTAGCGACATCAAAAACCAAGTTATTGTCGTCGATAGCACCTAATGTCATATTATAGGGAAAAGCAAAACTATTTTCTAATCGCATGGCTAAGCCCCACTCTGCATCCATACCTATCAATAGTGGTGTTTCAGCTATTTTCTGAAATTCATTAGTCAATTTAACTTGTTCCTCTGCAGTTCCTTTAGAGAAAATGATACCACCGATGTGATATTTTTTTATGCGATGCTTTAAAAACTTGATGTCTTTATCTGAAGCACTAGAAAAAATATCTAACATGAAAAGTTGACCTATTTTCTGGTCAAGACTCATGTTTTTATATATGCTATCAGCCCATTGACGTTGATCATCTTTATTTAATTCGTCAATGAGAGGATTTGTATTTTGTGCGTAAAAAAAATTGGCTACTAAAAGAGCCAATAAAAGAAATTTTTTTGTCATAAATCTATTTTAAAAAACGACTGTGCCAGCTTTCTTCAAGAGGGACTTCCCAATATTCATCAAACTCTGCTTTAGTATTAACGAGATTATTAAAGACTATTGTACGAGGTGAAACAGATTTTTGTTTAACCATTTTTTTGAAGTCATTTAAAGGTTTATAGGCGACGTATTCTCCGTGCTTATAGCTGACGTTCATTTTATCTAATAAATCTATTTTGTATTTTTCTTGAAGCGCTTGAATAAACCTCATCGAAGCATCAATTGAGCAACCACTTGCTGCGCTCATAGACTCGTCTAATCCAAAAACAAGAAAACGATTATAAGGGATTTTATAACCTACTTTAAGCTCTTGGCCGTGCGCTGTCCATTCCTTCAGAAAAGCTTCAACTTCAGGCTTCATTGTTTTTAATTCCTCTTCAGAAATGCTTCTATCTGCTTGGTAAATCCATACGCGAGCATCTTCTGGTAATTGGTCAAAATTTACTAACATAAATTATAAGTCTTCTGCATTTGCAATCATTTCAACAACATCTAAAACTTCAATATCGTCTTCTTTGTTTTTTCCTTTAACGCCATCCGTCATCATTGTATTACAAAATGGGCAACCAGCAGCAATGGCATCAGGTTTTGTTTCAATAGCTTGTTCGGTTCTAAGTTCGTTAACTTCTTTATCACCTTTTTCAGCATCTTTAAACATTTGTGCGCCACCTGCTCCACAACATAAACCTTTTTGTTTACAACTTTTCATTTCAACAAGCTCAACATCAAGTTTTCTCAATAAATCTCTCGGGGCTTCGTATTCTCCGTTAGCACGACCTAAATAACAAGGATCGTGATATGTAATACGCTTACCTTTGAATTTACCTCCTTCAATTTTTAAGCGGCCTTCATCCATCAAACCTTTTAAGAATTGTGTGTGATGAACAACTTTATATTCTCCGCCTAATGATGGATATTCGTTTTTAATGGTATTAAAGCAATGTGGACATGCTGTAACAATCTTTTTGACTTCATAAGAATTTAAAACCTCAATATTTGTCATGGCTTGCATCTGGAATAAAAACTCGTTCCCAGCGCGTTTTGCAGGATCACCAGTACAGGATTCTTCAGTCCCAAGAACGGCAAAATCAACACCAATTTTATTTAAGATTTTCACAAAAGCTTTTGTGATTTTTTTAGCACGATCATCAAAACTTCCAGCACAACCTACCCAGAATAAGACTTCTGGTTCTTTGCCTTCTGCCATATATTGCGCCATTGTTGGCACTTTTAATTCTTCACTCATCGTCAGTTCGTTTTATTCTTTTTTATTCATTATGCTTCTTTTGACCAATTCAGGCGATCTTGCTGATTGTAAGGCCAAGGAGCTGCATTATTTTCAATATTTGTCATCGCATTATTAAGCTCTGCGGGAGCTGCACTTTCTTCCATAACCAGATATTGACGCATGTCCATAATGATTGAAAGTGGATCAATACCAACAGGGCAAGCTTCTACACAAGCGTTACAAGTGGTACAAGCCCATAATTCTTCTCTTGTAATATAATCATCAAGAAGTTGCTTATCATCTTCTTCTGGTTTGTAATCTTTATTTTTATTCAATTTTTCACCAACATCTTCCAATCTGTCACGTGTGTCCATCATAATTTTACGGGGTGACAATAATTTTCCTGTTTGATTTGCTGGACATTCAGCAGTACATCGACCACACTCCGTACAAGTATAAGAACTCAATAACTGAAACCAAGATAAATCTTGAACATCACTAGCTCCAAATTTCGCTGGCATCTCATCATCTTCTCCTTCTGCTGGTTCTGCAAAAGGATCTGCATCAGGATCCATCATCATTTTGACTTCATCTGTTACAGCCTGTAAGTTTTTAAACTCACCTTGTGGTTTTAGATTTGAAAAATAAACATTTGGGAATGCTAGTAAAATATGTAAATGTTTAGAATAATATAAGTAATTCAAGAAAAATAGAATTCCTAAAATGTGTATCCACCAAGCTGCTCTTTCAATAGCGATAACACTTCCTACAGACATCCCATCAAAAAGTGGCGAGATGAATTGGCTAACTGGGAAAGCTCCAGCTAAACCAGCTTCGTGCGCATAACCTGCAGCACCAACAGTTTGTAAATGCAAGTCGGCAGCATTCATCGTTAAGAATAAAGCCATCAAAACCAACTCAATATAAAGGATATAATTGGCGTCATCTTTTGGCCAACCTTTCATTTCACTGAGGATAAAACGTCTAATTTTAATCACGTTTCTTCTGATCCAAAAAAGAATAACACTTATTGCAACTAAAAGTGCTAATATTTCAAAACTCCCAATTAAAAAATCGTAAACAGGACCTAAAAATGCAAAAATTCGGTGTGTCCCAAAAAGACCATCGATAATAATTTCTAAGACTTCTATGTTTATGATTACAAAACCGACGTAAACAATCACGTGTAAAGCACCAGCTATAGGTTTTGTCACCATTTTGGATTGTCCTAAAGCAACACGCATCATTTTAGACATGCGTTCACTTTTGTGATCGCTCCTATCTAAATCTCGCCCTAAATTTATGTTTCTTCTAAGGCGTTTTACATTTCGCGCAAAGAAAATTAGTCCAAACGCTAGGGCTAACAGAAATAAAATTTGTGGGATAAATTGCATATTATAAATGTTTTAGTCTTCTTGGTAAGGTTGGTTTTTCTTTCCAAAGAGCGAAAAGTGTACGTATCGCTTTGGATTCTCTTTAATATCTTCAAGTAAAAGCTCTAATTCGTGAGTTGCATTATCTAGGTTGTTATAAAGTGATTTATCTTTAAGCAAAAGTCCTAAACTTCCTTCTTCGCTATTTATTTTTTCACTAACAGCATTCAAGTTGTTGATTGTTTCCTCAACTTCTGTAAACATTTTCTTGTACTCAACAGTAGAAAGACTGTCTGATATTTTTGAAAGATTATTAGAGGTTTTTTCAAAGTTATTGATAGAATTTGTAATTCCAGATGAATTTTGACTTAGAAGATTATCAACCCTTTCAGCTGTTTTTGATAATGATTGCATTGTTTGACTTAAATTAGCTATCGTCAATTTAATATCATCTTCAGTTTCTTTGTCAAGTATTCTGTTGATGCCATTCATCAAAGTATCAATGCTGACAACAGTTCCTTCAACCTTTTCTTGTAGAGGTGAAAGTTTTTCGTTGACAAGTTCGAGTAAACCTTCTTCAGTACGACCTTCTAAAGTATCATTGCTTACAGCGATTTCAGAGTTTTTAAAATCAGGAACAATAGAGATTGATTTCCCTCCTATAAAATCTCCGCCATAAATTTTAACAAAGCTTGTTTTGGAAAATTGAAAATCTTTTTCGATTCCCATCTCAACAATGATATCGCCAGTTTCATCTAAAAAACTAATGTTGGTCACTTTGCCAACTTGAAGCCCGTTGATTGTAACGGGTGATGAAGTCCCAAGTCCTTCAACATCATCATAAACGACGTAGTAAAATCTTGTACTTTTCAACAAGTTAGTTCCTTCAAGGTAACTGTAACCAAATATAAAAAGTAATATTGCAGCCACTGCGATAAGTCCTGCTTTGAATTCTCGTGTTAGTTTCAAATCAATTGTTTTATAGCGTCAAATGTAATAAATTATGGACTAAGTCTGATTATTTAGATGTATAATTAAGAGCTTCTTTAATACTGATCATCTCATTATTTTCATCAAAGGCGACAATAAAAGCTCCTTTGTATGAGTTTGCTTTAGCTTTGTCCTTAAGATTTTTGGCATCAAGATAGTTTTTTGCTTCACCATAAAAGTACTTATAAACCTTTCCCTTTTTCAGCTTACTAATTGGCGAGAGTTTGTTAAAATTATATGGTTTTGGCTCTAAATTATTTGAGCTGGCAGCAATCTGAACTTTAAAGCTTATCCCTTCCTTATCCTCAACTAAATCTTGTTGATTCACATTCATTCCTGCAACTTGAGCATCAACACTTGTTAGGTTAATAATGTTTTTGTAATTAATCAATCCGTCTATAATCGCGTTAGACATTTTTTCTTGTCCTTTTTTAGAATTCAAAAAACGTCCTTCGGCTTTATTTGTCAAGAAGCCAGTTTCGACTAAAACACTTGGCATATAAGTTTCCCTAAGCACCAAAAAACCAGCTTGTTTCACCTTTCTATCTTTTCTATTAAGGACACCAGTAAATTGTTTCTGGACAAAATCTGCCAATAAAATGCTTTGGTCTAAAAATTCTTCTTGCATTAAACTAAAAACAATATAAGATTCAGGAGATTCAGGATCAAAACCATCATATTTCACTTCGTAATCATCTTCCAGTTTAATCACTGAGTTCTCTTTCATCGCAATATCAAGGTTATCTTTATTTCTGTGTAAACCTAGCACAAATGTTTCCGCACCATAAGCATCTGAAGAGTGCGCATTACAGTGGACTGAAACAAATAGATCAGCTTTTGAATCGTTGGCAATCTGTGCTCTTTTATGCAAAGGAATAAACACATCTTTATCACGGGTGTAAATCACATTAATATCATCATAAGAAGATAGAAGTTCTCCCATTTTTAAAACAATCTTGAGGGCAATATCTTTCTCCGAATAACCGTTTCCAGTATTACCAGAGTCTTCACCGCCATGTCCAGCATCAAGAACAATATTAAACTTACTTGATGTCTGCGCATAAAGTGGTGTAAAAACTAACGAAAAACTAAAAATTAATAGGAATACAAATGGTTTCTTCATCATAGGTTTACTTTTGTAAAATCGTGAACATTAAAAGTGGTTTTTAATTTCACTTACTAAAATAATATGTAATTTTGAACTTTCAAAAATCAAGCCAGTAACTCAACAAAAATAGTTTTATTAATCTTGCAAACAAATCATCTTCAAATACTTTTTTTGTTCTTTCTCACTTTTGCTGGAAAATCTTTCGCACAAGTTAATGATTCGATTAACGTTGACCAAAAGCCAAAAGAAAGCTTGCAAGATTCTACTCAAATTTCTCAAGACTCCATCAAAGTTAAACAATCAATGCTGACTGATATTATCAGTACTAGCGCTATTGACTACAGAAGGTTTGACAGAAAAGAAAATAAGCTTTACCTCTACAATGAAGCTAAAGTGAATTATCAAGATTATAAAATTGATGCTGGTATCATTATTATAGATAATAACACCAATGAAGTCTATGCTAAAGGTATTGTTGACTCAACAGGAGCTTACACACAAAGCCCAGTTTTTGATCAAGGTAAAAACACGATTAAGCCTGATAGTTTGGTTTTTAATTTTAACACCAAAAAAGCTTTAGTCTATAATTCAAGAACAAATCAAGGTGCTTTTAATGTCAAGAGTAAAACTTCGAAGAGGGTTAATGACTCTGTTTATTACTCGGCAGATGCTATTTTTACAACAGATGATGATTTAGAAAATCCTGACTATTTTTTTAGAGCTAGAAAGATAAAATTTGTTCCAGATAAAAAGATTGTCACGAGTTGGGTGAATATGTATATCGCTGATGTACCAACACCTCTCGGTCTTCCTTTTGGGTATTTTCCCTTAACAGATAAGCAAGCGTCTGGCTTTATCATTCCATCTTTTGGTGAAAATGTCAACAGAGGTTTTTTTCTTCAAAATGGTGGTTATTACTTTGCCATCAGTGATTACTTTGATTTAGCATTAACAGGAGATTATTATTCTAACGGAAGTTATGGTTTTAGAGCGCAGTCAAACTATAATGTCCGTTATCGCTTTAATGGTAATTTCAACTTTAATATTGAAAAATTACTCAATGAAGAAAGAGGTTTCCCTAATTTTTCGGAGCAAAGTATTTTTAATATTAGATGGTCGCATAGACAAGATAGCAAATCTAATCCGAACTCGCGTTTTTCTGCTTCTGTGAATTTTGGTAGTAGTAAGTATTATAGAGAATCTGTAAATCAAAACAACACAGGGAACTTTTTAAACAACACCTTAAAATCTTCTATTTCATACTCAAAAACATTTGCTGGAGAACCACAAATGAATCTGAATGTCACTGCGACACATAGCCAAAACACAAATACAGAGAGAATTAATATGACATTGCCAACAGCGCAATTTAGCGTTGGTAGAATTTATCCTTTTGCGCCAAAAAATGGGATCAAAAAAGGAATTATTGACAATGTTAACCTTCAATATAATGTAAGAGCTGAAAACAGAATTAACACAACTGACTCTCTCTTTTTTAAACCTCAAATGTTTAAGGATGCACAAGTTGGTGCAAAACATAGCATTCCTTTAAGTACAAACTTTAAAGTTTTTGATCACTTTAGTGTCAGTGCTTCCACAAATATTGAGGAAGTGTGGACGCTTAAAACAATAGATCAAAGTTTTGATGAAATCAACAGAACTATTGTGAGAGATACATCTGACACTTTTGATCGCTACATGACATACAATTTCAGCGCAAGTGTTGGTACAACGGTTTACGGAATGTTTAATTTTGGAGATGATAAAAAGATTAAAGCAATTCGTCATGTGATGCAACCAAGCATTGGCTACTCTATCAATCCTGGGTTTGATCAATATTATGATTCTTACACAAAACCTGGAATTGCGGGTGTTGATGATCAGGAAATCGAATACTCAAGATTTGAAGGAACACTTTACGGTGCGCCTGGCAACAGATTTGCTAACAACTTGTCTTTTAGTTTGACCAATGATTTTGAAGCTAAAGTCAGAAAAAAAGATTCAACCCTCGTTGGCGATGAAAGATATGAAAAACGTAAATTACTGAGTAACTTCAGCATTGGCGCGAATTACAATTTAGCGGCAGACTCTCTTAAACTCAGTGATATCTCTCTTCGCGCGAGCATTCCTATTATTAAAGACAAATTAAGTATTAATACATCTGGTGCTTTAAATATGTATGCACTTGATAATAATAATCAGATTATTGATAAACTGAACATCAATAATGGCGGAAGTTTATTTAGATTGACAAGAGCAAACGTCAGTTTTAATTATGGTTTAAATTCCAAAGATTTATTCGGAAATAAAGATGATGATAAAGACAAATCTAACAAGAACGAAAATAGAGATGAAAAAGGTTTTGATGACACTGATTTATTTGGAAGTGGTAACTCAGTGAATGACCTCTCTGGCGGGGAAAATGATAATAGTTCAGATGAAGACGATGAAGAAAATGAAACACTTTACAATTATAAAATACCCTGGAGTTTAAACCTCGCCTATACAATGACTTATAATAACACAGCTAGGCAAAATGAAGTTAGCTCTCACTCAATCATGTTTTCGGGTGATGTTGATTTATCTCCGAAATGGTCGGTTGGTGTTTCATCAGGTTATGATATCAAAAATAAAGGTTTTACATTTACGCAACTTCGATTTTCGAGAGACTTAAATACATGGCGAATGAATTTCAACTGGACACCTTTTGGAACACGTAAATCATGGTTTTTCTTTATCGGAATCAAAGCAAATGTACTTAGTGATATCAAATACGATAAAAATAGAGAACGCGATAGACAACTTTAAAATTATGCCAAAAAAAATCATCAATACATCTGAAGCTCCACAACCTATAGGAGCATACAATCAAAGTGTTTTTAAAAATGGTTTTTTATACACTTCAGGTCAAATAGCGATCAACCCCAAAACTGGTGAAACAGAATTTGGTGATTTAACTCATGAAACCAAACTTGTGATGAGTCATTTATCTGAAATATTAAAGAAAGCTAACATGACTTTTGAAAACGTCATTAAAGTTTCAATTTTTGTCAAAGACATCACTAAATTTTCAGAAATTAATTCAGTTTACAGCACTTACTTTAATGAAAAAACTGCTCCAGCACGAGAAATGGTTCAGGTCGCTGACTTGCCAAAGCATGCTAATATAGAAATCAGCCTAATCGCAGCAGAATAATTTTACAATGGTTTTAGAAGCAATTGACTGGTCGATTATTATTACTTTTTTTGTCATCAGTTTATTGATTGGTCTTATTGTAGCCAAACAATCGGGCAAAAGTTCTGAAAACTTCTTCCTCTCTGGCCGTAACATGCCATGGTGGTTACTTGGTATATCTATGGTGGCCACAACTTTTGCAGCTGACACACCTGGCTTGGTTGCAGGAATTGTTAGGAAAGATGGCGTTTCAGGAAACTGGGTGTGGTGGGCTTTTTTACTAACAGGTTTACTCACTGTTTTCTTTTATGCTAAACTCTGGCGTAAATCTAATATTACAACAGATTTAGAGTTTTACGAATTGCGTTACGATGGAAAAAGCGCAGCTTTTCTAAGAGGCTTTAGAGCCATTTATCTCGGTGTTGTATTCAATATTGTCATCATGGCAACAGTTTGCTTGGCTGCTATAAAAATCGGTCATGTTCTTTTTGATTTCAGTGCAATTGAAGCCTTACTCATCGCCTGCTCTATTACTGTGCTCTACTCTATGCTTGGCGGTTTAAAAGGTGTTTTAATTACAGATTTCATACAGTTTGGTATTGCATTGGCAGGAAGCATTTGGGCTTCTATTTATGTAATCAATATGCCAGAAATCGGTGGTTTGGAAGCTTTAATTTCACACCCTAATCTAGAGAGTAAAACAAGTCTATTTCCTGACTTTACTGATCCTAGTAATTATATTCCACTTATTGTGATTCCACTTGCCGTTCAATGGTGGAGTGTTTGGTATCCAGGCGCTGAACCTGGTGGCGGCGGATATATCGTTCAGCGGATGCTTGCCGCAAAAAATGAAAAACATGCCACATTAGCGAGTTTGCTTTTTAATGTCATGCATTATGCTGTGCGTCCTTGGCCATGGATTATCATTGGTTTTGCTTCATTGATTATTTACCCAAATATTTCAAGTTTAGCTGAAGCTTATCCTGATTTAAATCCGTCTTTCATCAAAAATGATTTAGCATACGCTGCCATGCTTTCTTATTTGCCAGCCGGACTTTTAGGACTTATTATCACATCGCTCATTGCTGCATTTATGAGTACAATTTCAACGCATCTCAACTGGGGAAGTAGTTATGTTGTGAATGATTTTTATGCGCGCTTTATCAATCCAAACGCAAGTGATAAAAAGAAAGTTATGATTGGCAGATTATCAACGATTGTGATGATGGTTTTGGCGGGATTACTTGCTTTAAAACTTGAAGAAGCAAAAGAAGCATTTGACTTGCTATTACAAATTGGTGCTGGAACTGGTTTGCTTTTCATCCTCAGATGGTTTTGGGAACGCATCAATCCTTATAGTGAAATATCCGCGATGATTTCCTCTTTTGCAATCGCTTGTTTGTTCTTTGTCAATTCAAAATTAGATGAAGCCTGGTTTTCTATTCCTACTTATTGGGAGTTAGTGATTGGCGTGATCATCACAACGTTGGTATGGATTATCACAACTCTATTAACATCGAAACCTAAGCAGGAAACACTTACAAAGTTTAACGAGTTGATATTTGATGGAGGTCAAAAACTGATTTATTTAAAGTACAAATTAGCTGCTTTCTTTATCGCAACAATAGGAATTTATGCTGTACTTTTTGGAACTGGTTACTGGCTTTATGCCAATTATATTTTGAGTAGTATCGCTTTTGTCATTGCATTATTATCAAGCATTTTTCTGATTAAATACTGGAAAAAAATCACTCTTTAATCGTTCGACTTCTCGTTGATTTTGGGAATTTAATATAAGAAGGAATTTTGATTTTATCTTTATCTTCAAGGTCTTCAACTTCTTTTCGAGTTGCCTTTGCTTTATAGTTTTCATCAAAAATTTTCTTCACTAATTCTTTAAAAGAACCAAAATTAACTGTGTAAGAAATTCCGACACCTTGCGTATAACCCAAGTCTTCACCTATAAACTGAATATCACTTTCACGGTTGAAAGCTGTCGCTCTTAAATTCCCTTTTTCATTAAGTAGAAAGCTAATTTCAACATCGCCAAACACAACAGATTCAGTCGTTCCACCCACAGGAACGCCAAATCTACTATTGACATAAATTCGTTTGCTTAATTGCGTTTGTAAAGTAAAGCCAACACGATCGCCAGTTTGGTCTTGCGTTGGCGTTCTTTGTGATTGAACGTAGTCTAGGCCCAATTTAAACTTGCTATCATCACTTGAAATAATGTCATCAAAAATCCCAGATGCACTTTCAATTAAGTTTCCTGTTAAGGCATTTTGACCCAATAATTCTTGACTGTAAAAACTACCTTGTGTAATTAAACTCAATGCCTGATATTCAGTTTCTTCACCTTGAATCCTGTATTCCAATTCACTTTTAACAACTGAACTTAAATTCGGATAATTTAGTTCAAAACTAATGTCTGGTTGAATCAGTTGACCTCTTAAATTTGTAATAACTTCAACAGGAATTTCACGATTAATGCTTGGGTTCTCAAGAATAACAGCTGGATTTGCTGAAGTTGTGTATTTTGCTTGAACATCCATGTTCGCTTGAACAGGATCACCATTCCATGTTAGGTTTGAACCTGGAATAAGTTCAAATTTCTTTTGGACTAAATTTCCTGCATATCTAAAATCGTAGAAACCTTCATAAGCGACGAAATCTCCCCACATATTGAATTTTCCGTTGGTATTTATTTCTATTAAAATTGTTCCTGCGCCTCGCCCATTGAGTCGGCTTCCTGTACTTTGGTCAACAACAATTTCAACTTCAGCATCTCTTGTAATATCAAGTTCAAAATTCAATTTTAAACCCGTTACATCTTTTATTTGCACTTGTTGACCTGCTAATTGTGCTGCTTTTTCTTTTGGAGAAAGAAAGTAGATAAATGAATTATCAGCAACAGTTTCCGTATCATCAAGTGGTATTTTAAAAACCGTATTGGGTTGCGTGCTCGCATTGACATCAATGCTCAACTCATCGATTGGTCCATAAATTTGTGCATTTCCATCGATAAAAGCAGTTCCATAATACAAAGCGCCTCTTTCAAAATCAGTATCTAAAACAACTAAGTTTTCTGATGAAATATTAAGATCAAGCTCCCAATCATAAAGTGTATTATGAGTTATATCTCCAGATAAAACACCTTTTGTATCGTACTTGGTATCTTGAATATTGATATCGCTAAAAACAATGTCTTTATCATTAAATTTGACTGTGGCATCATTTGCAAAAGCATAATCAACATTCAGATAAGGAACACCCAAACCAGCTTTGTATAATTGAATTTCGCCGTTTAAATCAGGAGATTGTAAATCACCGGTTAATTTTGCATTTCCATAAAGCGTTCCTCGCATATTATTAATCACTTCATCCCCAAGTGGACTCAGCGCTTGAACATCAAAATCTTTAAAAGAAATATCTAAATCTGCAATTTGTTTCTGGTTCTTATTTTTAATTTGACCATCAATGTCAAAGAGATAAGTTCCTTCTTTCAATAATTTAGCAGAGACTGAAAATTCATTCAAATCTTTATTGCCATCTGCTTCCAATATCAATTGACCATAATCAAAATCATTTAATTTAAATTGGTCTATTTTAATATCTAAATTAGGCTTATAGAGTTTTCGCTCTTGTAAAATTTGAAGTTTTCCGTTAATTTCTCCATCAAGATTTAAGCTATCCATATAAGGCGTCACGCTGGCTAAATCTACTTTTTTGAAGTTAAGATTGACATTCTTGTATGTTGAATCTCTAACAGCTCCTTCTAAATCAATGATTTGATTTTCGTTAATCATCGAAATTGAATCAAATTCAAAATTCTGAAAACCACGCTCAACCAAAACGCGATTATTCTCATTATTATCTTTATTAATCCACCATAATTTATCTTTAAACTTCAAACTTGATCGCTTAAATCCAAACACAGATTTATTGTCTTCTGTTAAGGTTTGATATAAACTCAAATTAAACTTATCCTTATTATTTTGACCTCCTCTAAACTCTGATCGCATATATAACGTATCATTAAGCGTCACATTAATCATACTAAAGTCTGAGATATTATAAACGGATGTTGATAAACTATCGACTTTAACAAAGCTGTTATAAAGCGGGTTTTTGTTATCAATTTGAAGATTAACATTTTCTAATCTGTTTCCAAAAGCTTCAAGTAATGGCGTTTTAAAATTAAGCTTAAACTCGTTTTGGTTGGCGACTAAACTTCCATTCAAATATGTATCAGCTGACAGTCTAATATCAGGAAAGAAAACCTCGACTACTTTATTGTAAATTTTAAAATTAAAATCAACATACTGATAGTTATTTTGGTTGTAATCATCTTCCCTGAAATAAAGGTTTTGAATCGCATCTCCGAAAAGTTGAGGCAATGAAGTAATCCTAAATTCACCTGTCATTTTACCATCAATAATGTCAGGTGATTTAACCGTGATGATCTTTTTATTATTTTTATTAATCGATTTCAGAGTCAAAGTATCAAATTGATATGATTCTGCTTCTTCTTGATAAGCAAAATCAATAAACCGAAGTTCACCAACGGCTTCATCAATCGTATTTCCTTTTAAATCAACTTGAATTTTTCCTGAGAATTCTGATTTTTCAGAACGATCAACAATATTCATTTCATTAAGTTGAGCTTTCTTTATATCGAGATCAAAATCATAACTATTTAGTTCTTTTGAAGCATCAATAACACCATTAAAGTCGAATTCAAAATTATCATCGTGACTAATAATTTGTCCGTCAAAAATTGGCGCTTTTAAATTTCCTGAGACTTCGATGTCTTGGTACTCATATTTATTGATATTGATCGAACTTATCTTGGCATTGACACGCGTGTTGAGTGATTCTTGTGTAAAGCCTTTCCCATTCACAAAGGCAGACAAGCTGACTCTTCTGATTAATTTCGTATCAAGTATTGATGATAAATCATATTCGATAAGTCCTAAACTTCCTTTATAAGTGACTTGTTCAGGATCACTGATAGCTTCAAAGTCGACGTCAACTCTAATGTCTCCAAATTTATTTTTAGCATAAAAGTTTAATGCCAAATTATCGTTGTCATAAATGGTTTGTCCATTGAGATTGACATTCTCAAACTGATCCAAAAATTCAGGTAAATTTTCCTCCAATAAAGGTGGTAAAAGTCTGATAATATCATTTCGGTTGGATTGAAATGTTGAATGATTTGCTTCAACTCTAAAACCATTTTCAGTTGAAAAACTATTTCTTAAATCAATAGAACCTCGATATTTTGTTCCAGTCAAGCCATCCAAATAAAAATTGGTCAATGTAAAATCATTAAGACTTCCATTCATATTTCCTTGCACATAAAGCTTGTTTCCATAACCAAACTGATCATAAAAACGCCTTAAATCTGATGATGAAATTTCAGATGAATGTATTTGTGCATTAAAGTTCACCTTATTTTCAAAATCAGCTAAGTCTTCTCTTTCATATGTCATCTGAACATCGGCTATAACCGATGAATTTGACGTTAAAAGATTTAAATTCTTGACTTGCATTTCTTCCAAAGTATAACTGAATTGCGCTTGCATATCTTCAATGACAATTCCTCGTCCCATCACGCTAGACATTCTATTAATATCAACAGTAACAATTGGCCCATCAATCACTAAATCCGAGGCGTTTAGGTTGAGATAGTTCAGCTCTAAAGCTTTCGGATTTTCTAGATTTTCGTTTAAAATTTGGAAACGACTATCTGTCATCAAAATTCTTTCAAACTCAATAATTGTTGAGCTTTCAGAGGTTGATGTTGTATCATCAAGCTGATCGATGAAATAATCTAAGTTTGAAAAATCTTCACCTTTATATTGTGTCAATTTGAAAACCAGTGAATCTGCTTCTGTGGTCGAAAAATTCAAATGTGTAAAATCAAAGTTGATTAAATCTAGTAGCGAAGACGATAGTTGATCCGCATAAATAAGCGTATCCTTTTTATGATCCTTGATAAAAACTTTATCCAGTTTAAAGCGTCCATTATAGCCAACCTTGAATTTTTCGATGTTAATATCAGTTCCGTAATTATCATTAAGAGAAGTTGTCAATTCTTTTGCTATGCGAGTTTGCACACTAGGAATTGAGAAAAAGACAAGCAAGATCACAATCAGAATCAATAACAAAACGACAAATCGTTTGAGATAGTAAAAAAGTGTTCTTAATGCCTTCAATTATTGAATTTTACAAAAGATAATTAATTATCAATTAGAATGATTTTATAAAGCAACAAATTTATTTAGATTTGCCGTATAAAAAACAATATTCGCCTCTAATCTTATGCTCAAAAAGGAAATTTTTATTCTTGCGGTTGAGTCTTCATGCGACGACACCTCAGCAGCAGTTTTTAAAAACGAGCATAAACTTAGTAATATTGTGTCAACACAAGAGATTCACGAGGTTTATGGCGGTGTTGTTCCTGAGTTAGCATCGCGAGCTCACCAACAAAACATTGTACCTGTCGTTGATCAGGCTTTAAAAAAAGCTGGCATTACTTTACAAGATCTTGATGCAGTCGCTTTTACCAAGGGCCCAGGATTAATGGGATCTTTACTTGTTGCGAATAGCTTTGTCAAATCATTATCATTGAGCCTAAATATTCCGCTCATCGGTGTCAATCACATGCAAGGACATTTGTTAGCACATTTCATCAAAGATGAAAATCAAGATAAATCTCCTGATTTTCCTTTTTTAGGTGCAACAATTAGTGGCGGACATACGCAACTTGTCAAAGTGACAAATCATTTTAAAATGGAAGTGATTGGCGAAACTTTAGATGATGCTATTGGAGAAGCCTTTGATAAATGCGGAAAAATGTTTGGTTTGCCTTATCCGGCAGGTCCTGAAATTGATAAATTAGCGAAAGAAGGCGATCCTAAAAAATTTGTTTTTGCAAAACCTCAAGTCAAAAATCTTGACTTCAGTTTTAGCGGACTCAAAACATCCGTGCTTTATTTTTTACAAAGAGAAATTAAAAAGAATCCTGATTTCATCAAAGAGAATCTTAACGATCTTTGTGCGTCATTTCAATATACGGCTGTCAAAATTTTAACAGACAAAATCAAAAAAGCAAGTCAACAAACACAAATCAAAACAATCGCGATTGGCGGAGGAGTTTCTGCAAATTCTGGCATCAGAGAAAAGCTGAAAGAGGAAGCCAAAAAGCGTGATTGGAAAGTTTTTATTCCACCATTTGAATATTGTACTGACAACGCTGCAATGATTGCAATTGTGGCTTATTTCAAATACAAATACAGTTATTTTTCAGACTTAACATCAACAGCACAAGCAAGATTTAAAATTACAGAACACTAAGATTTATGAAAAAAATTAGCCTACTCATTTTAGTAATAATCAATATTAATTCACTGCATGCGCAGAGAAATCTTTTTAAAAATAGTTTTGACGAATTTAAAGATTTCGGCATTTCTAAAAGTGAGGCTAAAGCTTACGAAAAAGAAGGTTCTTTAAGTGTTTTCAATAAAGAAAAGCACAACACAAAACTTGCGAAAAAGCTTTTTAATAAAAAGGTCGGAAAATCAGTGAAAAACAAAACCCACGAGGGAAAAGTAGAATATAAAGTTATCGCTGAGGCTGAAAATAAACACCACAGAATCAATTATATATTTTTTGATGGGAATAAAAAAAGCTATGATAAAATAGAAGATCAACGCGGAAAGATGATCAAATTACTTGACAACAACTATAAATTTGAAAGTTTAGCACGTCAATACTCTATGGATTTAAACAAATATAAAGGTGGCGATTCTGGTTGGTTTAAATTTGGTAGTGTGATGCCAGATTTTGGAAACGCAATCACAAACACCATGTATTACGCCAATGAAGTTTTTAGAGTTGACATTCCAGAAAGAGATTGGTATTATTTAGTTAAGAAAAGTCACACGCCTAAAAATATCAAAGAAATTTTAGTTTTAAAAACTGTTGAATAATGCAATTTTTTTATCAACCACATTTTGATAAATCAAACGAAAATATCGTTTTTGATCCTCAAGAAAGCAAACATATTGTCAAGGTTCTGCGAAAAAAAAGTGGAGATATTCTTTGGATTACAAATGGAAAAGGCTTAGCTGCAAAAGCTGAACTTTTTCAGATCAATCAAAAAAAATGTGAAGCGAAAATTCTTGAATTTGATTCTCAAGAAAAATCAAAGTTTCATTTACATATTGCTATTTCACCTACAAAATCTAATGATAGATTTGAAACATTTCTGGAAAAAGCAACAGAAATTGGTATTCACGAAATAACACCACTTCTCACTAAAAACAGTGAAAGAAAAAAGCTTAACTTAGAGCGTTCCGAAAGAATCGTTCAATCTGCAATGAAGCAATCACTGAAATATCATTTACCTAAAATCAATGCTTTAACGAGTTATGATGATTTTGTTAAAGAAGAATTTTCTGGACAAAAGTGTATTGCACATTGTGAGGATAGCGATCAGAAAAAGTTTCTTTTTAACGCTATTGATTCTCATCAAGATTATAGAATATTAATTGGCCCTGAAGGGGATTTTAATTTAGAAGAAATTAAACTTGCTATTCAAAATAATTATCAAGAAATAAGTTTATCGTCTGAGCGTTTACGCACGGAAACCGCAGCTATTGTTGCAACACACATCGTTTCTTTAAAGCAAATTATATGAGGGATTTCTTCATCATTCTGTGTTTCCTTTTTGTACAATTTAATTACGGACAAGAGATTGCTACTTTAAAATATAAAGGCGGCGGTGATTGGTATAGTAACCCAACAGCACTCCCAAATTTGATCTCATTTTCAAATCAAAACATCAAAACAAAGATCTCTTCTCAAGTCAAAGAAGTTGCTCCTGATGATCCAGAGATTTTTGATTTCCCTTACATTTATATGACGGGACACGGCAATGTCTTCTTTTCGGAAAACGATATTGAAAACTTGAGAGAATATTTATTATCTGGAGGATTTCTCCACATCGACGATAATTATGGCCTTGACGAATATATTCATAAAGAATTAGAAAAACTTTTTCCTGAAAAAAAATTAGAAGAGTTACCTGCAAGCCACCCGATATTTTCAAATTATTTCAAATTTCCAAATGGGTTGCCAAAAATTCATGAGCATGATGGCAAGCCTGCTCAAGCTTTCGGGATTTATGAAGGTGATCGATTGTTATTACTTTACACCTACGAGAGTGATTTAGGTAATGGTTGGGAAGACAAAAATATCCATAACGATCCTGAAGAAGTTAGGCAAAAAGCCTTAAAAATGGGTGCAAATATTCTTTTTTACATATTTACAAAATGAGCCATCAACTCACACATTCTGAATTAAAAAACAAAGCTTCTAAAGCTGAGATTTATATTTTACTAGATGATGTCGCCAGTCCTGCAAATTTGGGGTCAATATTCAGGTTAGCTGATGCTTTTGGTGTGCAAAAAATCTTTATTCATGAAGATTTAAAAGAAACTCAATCTAGTACGAGATTTAAAAGAACAAGTCGTAGCACTGAAAAATTTGTAGAGACTTGTTTCTTTAAAAATATCACTAAAAAAATTTTAGAGTTAAAATCTGAAAACAAAAAACTCATTGGTCTTGAATTGACTTCAGAAAGTCAAGGCATCAACACTTATCCTTTTGATGTAAAAGAAACTTATATTTTAATTTTAGGAAATGAACGTTTAGGTATTTCAAATGAAGTTCTTACTAAACTTGACGCTTGTTTACATATTGATTTATTCGGTCAAAATAGCAGTATCAATGTCGCTCAAAGTTGTGGAATTGGACTGTATGAAATAACGCGTCAACTTAATAGCTAGGACAATGGCTAAATTAAAATCAATTTTAAAAAAAGAAGTTCAAGATTTTATTGATGCCAACATCAATGCAGATATCACGCGTATCATTTTATCAAAATCTCCTTTTGCTGATGTTGATTCTAAGACTTTAGCACAACAAATTGAAGCTAAACGCAAAGCAAAATCGAAATTACCAACTTGGTTTAAGTCTCAAAAAATCATTTATCCAAAGAATATTAATTTACAACAAAGTTCTTCTGAACTCACTGCAAATTACAAACTCAAACAAATAAAAGGACAAAGAATAGCTGATTTAACGGGCGGATTCGGGATTGATACTTTTGCTTTTTCTCAATCTTTTTCAAAAGTTGATCATGTTGAGAGAAATTCTGAACTCTCTGAAATAGTTCAACAAAATATGGCTTCATTAAATGTTAATAATGTTGAATGTCACACCACAACTGCTCAAGAGTTTTTAAGTACCCAGCAAGATAAATTCGATTACCTTTTTATTGATCCATCTCGGCGTGATGCTTCTCAAAACAAAGTGTTCAGACTTCAAGACTGCGAGCCGGATCTAACAAAAGAGCTTCATTTTTATCTTTCAAAATCAGAAAAAGTTTATATCAAAACCTCACCACTACTCGATCTCGATTTGGGTATTCAACAACTTAAAAATGTCGAATCCATCGCTATAGTCGCAGTACAAAATGAAGTTAAAGAATTATTATGGTTGGTTGGTCAAGAAAGTCTGAAAGACATCAATATCAAAACGGTTAACATCAAAACAAATGGAACTCAAGAAAGTTTTGATTTTAATTGGTCAGATAAATCTATTGAATTTTCAAATTATGCTGAACCTCAAAAAGATAGTTATTTATATGAGCCGAACGCAAGCATAATGAAGTCTGGCGCTTTTCAGCATATTTCAAAGTACTTTAATCTTAAAAAACTTGAAGTCAATTCACACTTGTATGCATCATCAGAAAAGAATCAGAATTTTCCAGGACGAGTATTTAAAATCAATCAAATTTTAGACTATAAGCCTAAACTGATTAAGAAAGAATTGGGTGGTGAAAAATTAAATTTGAGTGCAAGAAATTTTCCGATAAAAGTGGAAGACTTTAAAAAGAAATATAAAATAAAAGATGGTGGCAAAACTTATGTGTTTTTAACAACCACCATCTCTCAAAGAAAAATTATTTTGATTTGTGATAAAATCAATTAATCAAAACGTGTTATTTTAGCGCCGATTGCTCTCAACCTTCCATCGATATCTTCATAACCTCGATCTATCTGTTCAATATTATGAATTGTAGAAACGCCTTTAGCAGAAAGTGCTGCAATTAATAATGAAATACCTGCACGAATATCAGGACTTGACATCGTTGTCGCTTTTAGTTGCGACTCAAAATCATGACCGATGACTGTTGCCCTATGCGGATCACAAAGAATAATCTTTGCACCCATATCAATTAATTTATCTACGAAAAATAAACGGCTTTCAAACATTTTTTGATGTATCAAAACACTTCCACGAGCTTGTGTGGCGACAACCAAAATAATACTCAGTAAATCTGGTGTAAACCCTGGCCAAGGCGCATCGCTAATGTTCATGATAGAACCATCAATAAAGCTTGTGACCTCGTAACCATTTTTATGCTCTGGAATGTGGATATCATCACCGACTTTCTCAACTGTAATCCCTAATTTTCTGAAGGTTTCAGGAATAATCCCTAAATCCTTCCAACTCACATCTTTAATGGTTAATTCACTTTTTGTCATGGCAGCTAAACCAATCCATGAACCGATCTCAATCATATCTGGTAAAACAGTATGTTTACAGCCAGATAGTTTTTCAACACCTTCGATGTGGAGAAGATTTGATCCAATACCTTTGATCTTAGCTCCCATTGAGTTCAACATTTTACAGAGTTGTTGAATATAAGGTTCACAAGCAGCATTGTAAATAGATGATTTGCCTTTCGCCAAAACTGCAGCCATCAAAATGTTAGCAGTTCCGGTGACTGAAGCTTCCTCAAGAAGCATATCAACACCTTTTAATCCATTGGGTGCTTCTACGCCGTAAAAGCGTTCTTCTTTATTATATCTAAATTTCGCGCCAAGCTTGATAAATCCGCCAAAATGCGTATCCAATCGACGGCGACCAATTTTATCGCCTCCAGGTCTAGGAATATATCCTTTTCCGAATCGGCCTAAAAGTGCACCGACAATCATGATTGAACCACGAAGACTGCTGCCTTCTTCTTTAAATTTTTCACTTTCTAAATAATCAAGATAAAGCGCGTCACTTTTAAAAGAATAACTACCGTGACCTAATTTTTGAATTTTGACACCTAAATTACTGAGGATTTCGATGAGTTTATTGACATCTCTAATGTTAGGGATGTTATCAATATAAACTTTTTCGTCTGTCATTAAAACAGCGCATAATATCTGAAGAGCTTCATTCTTAGCGCCTTGCGGGCGAATTTCACCTTTGAGTTGATGTCCGCCTTCAATCTGAAAAGTTGCCATACTAATTACTTACGTTTACGATTATTTTTGTGATGACTTTTATGTGACTTCTTTGAAGATTTATAGCGTTGTTTGTGTTTCACTAAATCAGAAGCATCACTTAAATTAGACTCTATCTCTTTTAAACTTAATTTCCCATCACTTAATTCATCCAAATGTTTAATAATCACTTGATCATCAACATGGTCTTTATTCCAATTCAGATAACATTTCTTCATGTGATTTGCGATCGTTAAAGTCAGTGCTTCTTTTAAATCGCCATCTTCCATTTTTATTGCCTCATCAATCATCCTTTTAATGTTGTTCCCGTAAAATCTATATTTCGGAAAATTCTGAGGATAAGCTAAAGGTTCAGGACGTTCTGCTAGAAGTTCAGCCGTTGGCTTAGGAAAAGGAGAATCAACATCTAGTTTAAAATCACTGATAATAAAAAGTTGATCCCAAAGTTTATGTTGAAAATCAGTCACATCTCTTAAATGTGGCTGCATATTGCCCATCACATCAATGATGGCTTTGGCAGTTTCGTTTCGTTTTTGTTTGTCTTCAATGGTGATCGCATGTTCAACCATTCTTTGGATATTACGACCATATTCAGGAATGCGTAATTGAGTTCGCTCTGAATTGTACTCTAGTGAATTTGTCAAAATGATATTTTTAATTTAAAAAGAGAGTTGCAAAATACATAAAAAAATGCAGTCTAAATGACTTATAAAGAAATTACACCGTCAACTTCCTGACCGACTTCTTTATACTTCTCCACAACATCTTCAGGTGATTTCATTTTTACATGAATAGAAACGCTTGTATATTTGCCCTTTGAAGATTGTTTTGTTTTGATAACAGCACCCATATCATCAAATAAAGAGCTCAATTTTTGAAGTTCTTTTTCGTGTGTTGTAGGTAATATAAATTTGAACAAATAAGGGCCAGGCCACTTGTCCAATTTCTCAAGTTGGCGTCTTAGTTTGTTGTAAAATTCATCTTGTTGTTTATCTTGCATCAATTTTTTTTACAAATATAAAAGTTATTAAGTAAAACAATAACTGAAATGAACATTAAAAACCACTTATGGGGAGTGAAAAAATAGTATTAATTGGTGGACCAAGCACTGGAAAATCATCTATCATTGAAAGTTTGACACGTCAGAAATATCAATGTATGCCAGAAATTTCACGCGAAGTGACACGAAGAGCTAAAGAAGATGGTATCGATCAGCTTTTTTTAACAGACTCTCTGAAGTTCAGTGAGTTGCTATTAAAAGGGAGAATTAATCAGTTTAAGGCCGCAAATGCGTTGAGCAGTAAATATGTTTTTATAGATAGAGGGATTCCCGATGTCACTGCCTACATGGATTATTTTGGTCAAGAATATCCTGAATATTTTAGTGAAGCAAATAAAAATTTTATTTATGATAAAATTTTTATCTTGCCTATTTGGGATGATATTTACACAACAGATGGTGAACGTTTTGAAGAAATTGATTTGGCAAAAGGATTACAGAAAGCCCTTCAAAACACTTATGAATCGCTTGGTTATGATTTAATTGAAGTCCCAAAAACAGATATCAACAGACGTATAGATTTTATTTTAGCGCATTTATAATGACTGATGTTCAGCAAATTCTTCAAAAATATTGGGGTTTTGATCACTTTTTGGATAGTCAAGAAGATGTTATCAAAAGTGTTTTAAATCAAGAAGATTGCTGTGCAATATTACCAACTGGAGGTGGAAAATCTATCTGCTTTCAAGTTCCTGCAATCGCTATAGATGGTATTTGTTTAGTTGTCTCTCCTTTATTAGCCTTGATGGAAGATCAAGTACAGAATCTTAAATCTAAAGGTATTAAAGCGGATTACATCAAAAGTAGTATGTCTTTGAAAGATATACATCAGTTGCTTGATAATTGTGTTTATGGTCGATATAAACTTTTATATTTATCACCAGAGCGCCTTCAAAATAAAGAAATTTTAGAGCATTTAATCAAGCTACCTATTTCTTTTGTCGCCATTGATGAAGCGCATTCAATTTCACAATGGGGACACGATTTTAGACCCGCTTATCGCCAAATTCGAATTTTAAAAGACTATTTACCAAATCTGACTTTTTTGGCATTAACTGCAACGGCTACACCTGAAGTCCTGAAAGACATCAAAGAGAATTTAGTTTTAGAAAAACCTAAAACTTATCAACGTAGTTTTAAAAAACCAAATCTCAATTTCGGATTTTTCAAGGTTTCTGATAAACTTGCCGCCATTGCTAAATACCTCAAATCGCATTCAGATGACAGCGGTATTATTTATGTAAGGAAAAGACAATCTAGCCATGATATTTCTGCTTATCTCAATAAAATCGGTTTTCAATCAGAAGCTTATCATGCTGGAATATCAACTCGATTAAAAGAGAAAATTCTTAAAAACTGGATTGCCAACAAAACTAAAATTATTGTCGCCACAACTGCATTTGGAATGGGGATTGACAAACCCGATGTCAGATTTGTTTTGCATTATCATCCGCCAGAAAGCATAGAAAGCCTCTATCAAGAAGCCGGTAGAGCTGGCAGAGATCGAAAGCCTGCTGATGCATTTCTTTTTTACAATAAAAATGATATCTTTATTTTAAGATCTTATATTTCAAATCAAATTCCTGATTTCTCTTTTATAAAAACACTTTATAAAAATTTAAATCAATTTTTTGGAGTCGCTTATGGCGAAGGTCAAAATGAAGTTTTTGATTTTAATTTCAGTGAGTTTTGTAAACACAATCATTTCAACTTTAATCAAACCTATGCTGGACTACAAGTTTTGGACAATTTAGGTGTGATTCGTTTAAGCAAAAATTTTAAGGAGAAAATCAGAATTACTTTTATTGTTTCAAGTGCTCACCTGATTAATTTTTTAGATAAAAATATCAATTATCAAAATGTTGTCAACAGCATTTTAAGAACTTATGGCGGACTTTATGAACAAGAAATTAATATCAATCTAGATTTAATTAGTTACAAAACCGGTATTGCTAAACAAAATATCAAAAAGCTTTTAAGTGAATTGGAAAAGAAGGACATGATGACCTATGAAAATTTTAAGCATGATGTAAATGTTGAATTTCTTGTCCCTAAAGAAAATGATAGATCGATAAACCCACATAAAAAAAGTATCGAGTCACTCAAGAAAGCGAAAGTTAATCAGATTGAATCCGTCATTGACTTAATACTTAATCAAAAAGATTGCATCCAGAATCAAATTCTTAATTATTTTGGTGAAGCAACTTATAAAAACTGTGGCCATTGCCAGAATTGCTCAAATAATAAAGGTCAGAAATTAGACTTGAAGAAAGACGTTTACAAATATCTCCAGAATGTTGATTCTGCTTCTGTTGAAGAGTTATCAGCTCAATACAAAAATAAAGATCAAGCTGTTTTATCAAGTTTAAGAGAACTTCTTAAGCTAGAGAAAATCACAATAACAGCAGACAATAAATATAAAACAAAATGAAAAAATTAAAAATACTTTTTTTAGGAACGCCTGACTTTGCTGTTGAAACACTTTCAAAGCTTCATCAGCATTTTGAAATCGTAGGTGTTGTCACAGCTCCAGATAAACCTTCAGGGAGAGGTAAGAAGCTAAATCAATCTGCTGTAAAAAAACACGCGTTAGAGAAGAATTTAGAAGTCTTACAGCCATCAAATCTTAAGTCTGATGAATTTCAGCAAGATCTCATACGTTTAAATCCCAACTTAGCAATTGTTGTTGCCTTTAGAATGCTTCCCAAAAAGGTATGGAGTTTCCCTGAGTTTGGAATATTCAACATTCACGCATCACTGCTACCAAACTATAGAGGAGCTGCTCCGATTAACTGGGCTGTAATAAATGGCGAAAGGGAAACAGGTGTCACAAGTTTTTATTTAGATGAAAAAATTGATACTGGAGCAATCATCGATTCACGTTCCGTAGAAATTGAGAAACATGAAACCGCTGGTAGCTTGCACGATAAACTGATGGTTTTAGGTGCTGATCTAGCAGTTGAAACTGCAAAAGCGATTTCTGAAGGTACCGCTGTAGCAAAAAAGCAAATTAAAAATTCAGATAATAAGGAAGCACCTAAATTAACTAAAGAAAATACACAAATCAATTGGAGTAATGATGCTGATCAAATTATGAATTTCGTCAATGGTTTAAATCCTTATCCTTTAGCCTGGGCATCACTTATTGAGGAAGGAAAAAAAGTTCAGGTAAAAATTGGACGTGTGGAAATCGAAAGTGAAATAGACCAAGAAGCTCTTGTTGGCGAACTCATTTTTGAAAAAAATAAATTCTTAGTCAAGTCAGGAAATAAATGGATCTCAATTAAAGAATTAAAATATCCAGGCAAGAAAATGTTGAAAATTCAAGATTTTCTTAACGGCTACAATCAGGCTAAAGCTGATAAAATGGAGCTTTGAGAAGCTTTTGAACGGTCTATAACCCAAAAAAAATGCTAAAATCAAAGAAATTTGCCCTAATCAATAGGATTTATAGCCAAAAGACTTGCATAATTAGAATTTACATATAAATTTGTAATGTATTAACAAAATTTTTATTCAACAAAATTCAATTTTTTAGTTATGAACAAAACAAATTTAATCGACGCAATGGCAGAAGATGCCGGAATCACAAAAGCTGATGCAAAAAAAGCTTTAGAGTCTTTCTTAGAAAATGTAGAAGGAGCTTTAAAGAAAGGTGACCGCGTTTCACTCGTAGGATTTGGATCATGGTCAGTATCAAAAAGAGCTGCACGTGAGGGAAGAAACCCACAGACTGGAAAAACAATCAAAATTGCAGCTAAAAACGTTGTTAAGTTTAAAGCAGGCTCAGACTTACAAAAATCAGTTAACTAAGATTTTTGATTCGTATAAGAAAAGGCCTTTTTAAAAGGTCTTTTTTTATTTAATACCAAAAATAACTAACCGATACGGATTATATGCCAAACCAAAATCAATTCACAAAAGGACAACTTTTAATAGCAGAACCATCTATTTTGAATGATAGAAGCTTTTCAAGATCTGTCATATTGATAACACATGTTGATCAAAGTGATGTCGTTGGTTTTATTCTTAACAAAAAATCAAATCATAATCTTAAGGAACTCATTCCAGATTTAAAAACAGACTTTCCCATACATAAAGGTGGACCTGTAGAAGAAGATAGTCTTTACTTTATACATACAATTCCAGAATTAATTCCTGATAGTTTAGAAATTAAAGACGGTATATTTTGGGGAGGGAATTTTGAAAATGTTGTACAACTTGTCAATGATGGAATTGTCAACAATGAAAATACTAAATTTTTCTTGGGCTATACTGGTTGGCTCAATGTTCAACTTCAAGATGAAATCAACAACAAAACATGGATTATTGATAACTTTAAACAAAAAAGTAATTTGTTTAAAGTTTCATTAGAAGGAGAATACTGGCAAGATAAATTGAAATCATTGGGTGGCGATTACCTTATATGGTCTAATGCACCAGGAAATCCTAGTAACAACTAAATCACTTTTTTCTCCGTCAATCGCAACTCAGCGTTAATTTTATTTACCAATTTTTTAGCAATGTCGTTTTTAAACTCCTTTTTGCGATAACGCGAAACACTTTGAATTCCCTGAATACTATTCGTCATAAAAAGTTCATCAGATTTTTGAATCTCAAATGGTGATATCGAACTTTCTTCTAAGGTCAATTCATCCATTTTGCTAATAATTTTAATCAATTCAGATCTTAATATACCTTTTAAACATCCATCAGACAATGGCGGTGTCTTAACAAGATTACCTTTTATCAAAAACAAATTAGCATTGGTAAATTCAATAACAGATTTTTTTTCATTTAATAAAATACAATTATCTAAATCATTTTCATCTGCATATATTGATCCCAAAATCGAAGGTAATTTTGATGTCGTTTTTAAATTAGATAACATCCCAGATAATACAAAATGATCTTTAAAAAGATCAACTTCGCATTTTATATCATGGTGTTTGTAAAAAGGAGAATCAAGCTCAGAGCAAGTGATAACGAAATCTATTTCTCGTGTATCTGGCTTATACAAACCGCCATCTTTACGAAAAACTAAAATTTTAACACGTGCGGGTTTATGCTCAAGTTCATTGGCTTTTAAAGTCAATTTAATCTGATTCAATAAATACTCTGGAGAGAAAGATTGAGGAATCTCCATTCTTAAAATCCGCATGGAAGACATCAATCTAAAATAGTGTGACTCCCAAAACATTTCTTGTCCATGTATGACACGCATGCTTTCAAATAAAGCATCGCCATAATTTAAGCCTCGATTGTTAACTGAAAAATCAGGTTTATCAGTTAGGTTTCCGTTTAAGTTGACCATAAAAAATTAAGCTGAACCTAGAACTTGTTTTAATTCAGAAATCATATTTTCCCAAAGCATCTTACCTTCTTCTACTTCATCATCTTCAGCGTAGTCTGTAATCATCAATGAAACATCTTTTGTAATTTCATCAACTTGAATACGCATCTCGAAAAAATAACTTTCATCGTCTTCTTCATCAGCTAACCATCTGAGTTTTATTTTTTCATCAGATTTCTTGGTTAAAAGTTTAGCTTGCTCTTCACTACCTTCCCAGATAAATGTATAAACTTCGCCTCTAGAGTTCACATTATCAGCAAACCATTCGCTTAATCCTGAAGGTGTGGAAATATATTGATATAACAAATTTGGAGAAACTTGTATTGGAAATTCGAGTTCGTATTTTGTCTTTTCACTCATGATTATATATTCTAATTAGAAAAGCAATATATGTATTTATTAGGTAAGAATAAAAAAATAATTTTTAAATTTCATTTAAAAGAAACTTGCAGCAGCGAAAATTAATTTTATCTTTGCAAACCGAAAATGGCGAGGTAGCTCAGTCGGTTAGAGCGTCGGATTCATAACCCGGAGGTCGGCAGTTCGATTCTGCTCCTCGCTACACAAAAAAAGGCTTTCGAATAAATTCGAAAGCCTTTTTTATTTTAAATATAAATCTAGGAATTACATATCCTTGATTTCTTTCTCAAGCTCTTCTTTGGTTTTTCCAGTTTTTTCTTGAAGACGTCCTAATAATTCATCTTTTTTACCATCTGCATACTTTAAATCATCATCAGTCAAATCTCCATATTTCTGTTTCAATTTTCCTTTAGCTTGATTCCACTTTCCTTTAAATTCTTGCTCGTTCATCGTTTTTTTGTTTTATGATTATATCCTAAAATTACGATTATTATATGTTAAGTCATCACAAGATAAAGTTATATAATGTTATAAAAATGATAATAATTGAATTTTATTTTTTCAATTTTGCTTTATTATATTCAAAATTCATTTTAGCAATATTTAAAACTGAAATATCTTGAGGACATTCAATTTGACAAGCTTCTGTATTTGTACAATGACCAAAATCTAATTCCTCCATCCTATTGACCATATCGACAGTTCGTTTTGCGCTTTCTTTTTTTCCGTGCGGTAAGTGTGTGAATTGGGAGATCTTAGCTGAAGTAAACAAAGCTGCACTTGCATTTTTACAAGTAGCTACACAAGCACCACAACCTATACAAGCAGCAGAATCAAAAGCAGCCTCTGCCTCGTTATGTGTTACGGGAATACTGTTTGCCTCTGGCGCTTGACCAGTATTGACTGAAACGTAACCACCAGCTGCAATGATATCATCAAAGCCTGTACGGTCAACTTTTAAATCACGAATAACAGGAAAAGCTTTTGCTTTAAATGGTTCTATATAAATGGTATCACCATCTTTAAATGAACGCATATGTAGCTGACAAGTAGTTGTGTTTTTTAACGGGCCGTGAGCAATACCATTAATCATAACGCCGCATTGTCCACAAATTCCTTCTCGACAATCATGATCAAATTCTACTGGTCTTTCTCCACTTTTAGCCAACTTTAAATTAAGCATGTCCAACATTTCCAAAAAAGACATTTCAGCACTGACGTTGTCAAGGGTATGATCTTCTAATTGCCCTTTAGTGTCTTTATTTTTTTGACGCCATATTTTTAAATATATTTTCATAGCTGACTTATTTATAATTTCGTTGAGTCGGTTTAACGTACTCAAATTTTAAAGGTTCTTTGTTTAAAATAGGTTCCGAAGCTTGACCGCTCCACTCCCATGCTGCAGAGTAAGAATATTCAGCATCATTACGCATTGCTTCGCCTTCTTCTGTTTGAAATTCTTCTCTAAAATGTGCTCCGCAAGATTCTTCTCTTCGCAAAGCATCAATACACATCAACTCTGCTAATTCAAAATAATCGCTAACTCTTCCTGCCTTTTCAAGTTCACTATTTATATCTTCGACATCGCCAGGAACAAGTAAATTTTCATGAAATTCCTCTCTCAAGTTCTGAATATCTGTGATTGCTTTTTTCAACCCCTCTTCTGATCGTGATAAACCACATTTATCATAAAGTATTTTTCCAAGTTCTCTATGAAATTCTTCAGCTGTCTTGTTGCCCTTTAAATTGACAAATTTTTCAAGTTGAGATTTAACCTGTTTTTCTGCTTCATCAAAGGCTGGATGATTCACATCTGTTTTAGCAACTTGAATTTCATCAGCCAAATAATTTTGAAGTGTATAAGGCGCAATATAATATCCATCAACACAAGCTTGTAATAATGAATTTGCCCCCAATCTGTTAGCGCCGTGATCAGAGAAATTAGCCTCACCGATTGCAAAAAGCCCAGGCGTTGTTGTCATCAAATCATAATCGACCCAAAGTCCACCCATTGAAAAGTGCGCAGAAGGCGAGATTTTCATCGGTTCCTTGTAAGCATTAATTCCTGTAATTTTTTCGTACATGGTAAATAAGTTTCCATAACGCTCTTCAATTACATCTTGACCATATTCTTTAATGGCATGAGAAAAATCTAAATAAACTGCATTCTTTAAAGCGCCAATACCTTTACCGGCATCAATTTGCTCTTTTGCTGATCTCGATGCAATATCTCGTGGTGCTAAATTTCCAAAAGCAGGATATTTCCTTTCTAAATAATAATCTCTTTCTTCTTCAGGAATATCCTTAGGTTTTCTCGTTTCGTTTTTATCTTGAGGCACCCAAATACGACCATCGTTTCTTAATGACTCAGACATCAACGTCAGTTTTGATTGATACTCTCCGCTTTGCGGTAAGCTTGTTGGGTGAATTTGTGTCCAACTTGGATTAGCCATCAAAGCTCCTTTTTTATGAGCACGCCAAATTGCTGAAGCATTACAACCCATGGCAAGTGTTGATAAATAGTATATTTTACCAAAACCACCAGTAGCTAATATGACAGCATGAGCTCCGTGACGTTCAATTTCACCAGTATCTAAATTTCTAGCAATAATTCCTTTTGCTTTTCCATCGATAGTGACTAAATCTAGCATTTCATGTCTTGCATAAAGTTTGACTTGGCCAGTTTCTTTTTGACGCATTAAAGCCTGATAAGAACCTAAAAGCAACTGCTGACCTGTTTGTCCACGTGCATAAAAAGTTCTGGAAACTTGAACACCTCCAAAAGATCGGTTTCTCAGGTAGCCACTATATTCTCGTCCAAAAGGAACACCTTGAGCAACAGCTTGATCGATAAGACTTGCTGAACATTCGGCCAACCTATATGTATTTGCTTCTCGTGATCTAAAGTCTCCACCTTTTAAAGTATCATAGAACATTCTGAAAACGCTATCACCATCATTTTTGTAATTTTTCATTGCATTAACACCACCTTGAGCAGCAACAGAATGTGCTCGGCGTGGAGAATCTTGAAAACAAAAACTTTTGACTTTGTATCCCATTTCAGCTAAAGACGCTGCTGCTGAAGCACCTGCTAAACCAGTTCCGACAACAATTACTTCAAGCTTTTTACGGTTATTAGGGTTTACTAATTTCGCTTTTGCTTTATAATTGCTCCATTTATCTTTTAGATCTCCTTCAGGAATATTTGCGTGAATTTCTTTAATCATAATTATAATTTTAAAAAGATATAGAAAGGAATAATGAGATAACCAAATGTCATCACTACTGCGAAACCTATTCCTATAGATTTCACAATTTTACTGTAGTAAGGATGGTATAAACCAACACTTCGGAATGCACTAAAAAAACCATGTAGCAAGTGAAAGCCTAAAGCCAAAATAGCCACAGCGTAAAGAATGACATACCATAATTCTTGAAAAGACACAACGACTAATGAGTATAAATCTTTATTCCCATTAATGTCAGCTTCTATGCTTCCAAACTTATAGGGATACCAAAAATCTTTAAAATGAATCACAAGAAAAGCGAAAACAATTGTTCCCAAAAGCATCATTTGTCTTGAATACCATTTACTAGCTCTGTTTCTTTTGTCCTTGACATAAGTTTCACCAGAAGCTTTTTTTGCTTTTATACTTAAATAAATTGCATCAATTGTATGCAGTAAAATACTCGCATACAAAACGTACGAAACAATCTTAATCAAGATATTTCCCGACAAGAAATGACTGTAAAGATTGTACTGAAGTTGCGCTTCTTCTTTTGGTAGTAATAATTGAAGATTACCTAGCAAATGAATGATCAAGAAAAAGCAGAGAAAAAGACCTGTTAAAGCCATCAGGTTTTTTCGCGTTATCGCATTGTTAATAAACCACACATGAATAGATTTAGAATGAACTTCTAAGTTACGCCTTTATTTTATGAAGCTCAATCATAAAGCTGAATTTAGAATGATTTTAAAACAGCATCATAATAATTAAATCAAACTAAAAACACATTCAATATGTTGATTTTCAACTACTTATGTTTAATAAAAACAAAAGAGCTGATTTTATAAAATCAGCTCTTTTATGAGAAATCTCATAGATGCAATCATTAAAAAATAATCACATTATTTGTTAGGCAAATTTCTTCAGAATAGTTTCTAAATCCACTAATTCTTGCTCGCCTGTTTCTAGATTTTTAAGATTAAAAGCTTCTTTTTCAATTTCGGATTCTCCAGCAATCACTGCGTATTTAATACCGCGTTTATCAGCATACTGCATTTGTTTTTTAAATTTGGTATCATCAGGATAAAGCTCAGCTTTGATATCTTTTTGACGAAGTTTATTTATTGCTTTCATCGCATATTTAGACTCCTCAAAACCAAAATTCACAAAAAGAATTTGAGTTGAATCGGTTACAGTTTCAGGGAATAAATTCAATTCTTCTAAAACAAGATAAATACGGTCAAGTCCAAAAGAGATTCCGACGCCACTCATATTTTTTAAACCAAAAATACCAGTTAAATCATCATAGCGACCGCCACCGCCAATTGAACCAATTTTGACATTTTCAGGTGCTGATATTTCAAAAATTGCACCTGTGTAATAGTTTAAACCGCGCGCCAAAGTGACATCTAAATCTAAAGTTGCAGATTTAAATTCATAATCTTCTAAAGCTTGATGAACAAAAGTCAATTCTTCAACACCTTCTAAACCTATTGTTGACGTTGAAAGAATATCTTTTAATTGATCGATCTTTTCTTTAAAATTACCAGAGAAATTAAAAATTGGCTGAATTTTAGAAATCGCTTCTTCTGCTATTCCTTTTTCAAGCATTTCTTTTTTAACACCTTCCTCTCCAATTTTATCAAGCTTATCTAGTGCAACTGTAAAATCTATTAATTTATCTTGTTCGCCAATCACTTCAGCAAAACCTGATAGAATTTTACGGTTGTTTAATTTAATGGTAATACCGTTCAGTTGAAGTGCATGAAAAACCTGATCGTATAACATCACAAATTCAACTTCTTGCCATAAACTATCACTTCCAATAACATCAGCATCGCACTGCACAAATTCTCTAAAACGTCCTTTTTGCGGGCGGTCTGCTCTCCAAACTGGCTGAACTTGGTAGCGCTTAAATGGAAAAACCAACTCATGTTGATGCTGTACGACATATCGCGCAAAAGGAACTGTTAAATCATATTTTAACGCCTTTTCTGCAATTTGAGAAGACACAGCATTTGAATCTTTAGCTTGTAAATGCTGCTCGTTAGATTTTTCCAGAAAATCACCAGAATTTAAGATTTTAAAAATCAAACGATCTCCTTCTTCTCCGTACTTACCAAGTAATGTTGAAGATTTCTCAAAGCTTGGCGTTTCGATAGGTTGAAAACCAAAGTTTTTGAAATGAGATTTAATTGTTTGAATAATATATTCTCGTCTAGAGACCTCAACAGGAGAAAAGTCTCGAGTTCCTTTAGGAATTGATGGTTTTTGAGCCATGGTTAAAATTTAATTAACAACAATTTTTTCAAAGTAAGTATATAAATCGCCTTTGGTAATGTGCGCTCCTTTTTGGATCAATGCAAAAATATCTGTGTTGCGCTCTTCTGCAATTGGCTTTGTTGATGTGTAGATATTGACATCATCATTATTCAAGTTTTTACGCAACCATTGGTACCCGTCGGTTGTTGTAATATCGACAGCAGGATTTTCAATTTTGATTGCAATCAAATCAATATCTGCATCTTTAAAGTGAAAAAGAAATAATTGCTGAGGAGAAAAATGTTCGAGATAATTGACTTTATTCAAAACGCCTTCCCAAACTAGATCGCTAAAAACATCGAGTTCTTGCTCGACTATGCCGGGCTGATCTTTCTTAATTTTTTCCCACTCATCAACAGTAATTTGCTGAGTTGCCAAGAAGTTAATAAACTCTTGATGCATTTCTTCAAACTGCTCTCGTGTAAGTCTTTCGTATTTCATAATTAGCAAAAATAAAAAAAGATCGACAGTAAATTGCCGATCTTTCAAATGTTATTCAGTTATTGATTAAGCTTCGCCAACCACGTCGAATGTAATTTCGATAATTACCTCGCGATGGAAACGCAACTTAGCTGTGTACTGACCCAATCTTTTGATGTTACCACCAAAGATTGAAATATATTTCTTATCAATTTCAACATCATTTTTAGCAAGTTTCGCGCTTAAATCAGCAGTTGTAATACTACCAAAAAGTTTGTCACCAGCTCCAGCTTTCGCTGTGATCTCGATTGATACTTCTTTTGCTTTCTCAGCTAATTGTTTAGCTTCAGCAACAGCTTTCTCTTCTTTGTGAGCACGTTGTCTTAAGTTTTCTGCTAAAACTTTTTTCGCAGAAGGTGTTGCTAAAATTGCAGAACCTTGAGGAATCAAAAAGTTTCTTCCGTAACCGTTTTTTACAGTTACTAGATCATCAGCAAAACCTAAGTTATCTACATCTTTTTTTAATATAATTTCCATAGTTTTTGCTTTTTATTTTAATAAATCACCAACGTAAGGCATTAAAGCTAAGTGTCTAGCTCTTTTAATTGCTTGAGATACTTTTCTTTGGTATTTCAAAGAAGTTCCTGTTAAACGTCTTGGTAAAATTTTCCCTTGAGGGTTAACAAACTCCATTAAAAAATCTGGATTTTTGTAATCTACATACTTAATTCCAGCTCTTTTAAAACGGCAGTAACGTTTTTTTGCAGTCGTCTCAATATCTAATGGCGTTAAATATCTGATTTCGCCATCGTTCTTTCCTTTCGATTGTTCTTCAATACTAGCCATTTCTTAAGGTTTTGATTTTACACGTTTGATTCTTTCTTTAGCCCAATCGATAGCGTGTTTGTCTAACTTTACAGTCAAGAAACGCATCATACGCTCGTCTCTTCTAAACATCACTTCTAAAGGATCAATTGCAGAACCTTCTACTTCATACTCGAATAAATGGTAAAAACCACTTTTTTTGTGCTGGATTGGGTAAGCTAATTTTTTTAAGCCCCAATTTTCTTTGTTTACGATCTCGGCACCCTTAGAAGTCAAAAAATCTTCGTACTTCTGAACTGTCTCCTTTATCTGATCTTCAGATAAAACGGGATTCAAGATGAAAACAGTTTCATAATGATTCATATTATACATTTTAATTAATGGCTGCAAAAATAATCTTTTTCTTTTAATTAGAACTGTTTTTTCAAAATTGTTTTAATTTTCGTCTTCACATCTTGAACTGCATCAAGCAACATTCTTTCATTAGATGGAAAGTTTACAAAACCTTTTTGAATTAAAAGCTGTTCTTTAGGTGTTAAGACTTTTGGATCACCTTTAAATTGAGCAAAGTTATTTTCAAAAACAAATAAACTTTCAAAATCTCGACTTGTAATTTGTTCATTTTTATAAAGATCGACAAATCTCACTTTTGCTCTTACCTGCACTTCTTTAGATTGTCTCGTTTCTAGGAACAAACCTTTAGCAACACTTATGATTTCTTCTTTAATCTTATTCCCGTTTTCATCCAAAACATAATTACCACGTCTATCTTTTTTATACTCCCAACCTTCGATAATTTCTCTTTCTAAAGGAATTTCTCGCTCTTGTAGTCTTTCAGGTGAAAAATTAAAATCAGTAAATTCAACAATTACTTTCTGGTCATAATCCAATTGCTCATTTGGATTATTGTGATAAACTGTCCAAAAATCATCGAGATGATAAGTTTCTAAATTTAATATTTCTCTTTGAAAATTCTTAGGAAGTAGAAGGTCCGTTTGATTAACTGAACTGATCCATACATAAGAAACACCGTTTTGATAAGCGATGTTTTGCATTTCTTTCAGCTGTTTGTAATGAGGATTTAGACCTTCAACTCTTTTCAAAAGCTGATAAGCTTTTCTGTAACTTTGACGATTATTTTGGTCGATCAAATCAAGCGCTTCACTAAATAATTGATCAGTTAAATTCCTTTTTGAATCGATAATTTCATCTGAGTAATCATTCAATTTGAAATTTAGAGCTTTATTTTTTGAAGATTTTAAAGGAAGTAAAGGTCGAATTTGATCTTGATAATATTTTATTTCTCTGTAAGATTCATAAAGATCTTGTGCGTTATTTTTTTGAGAATCACTTTCTAAAAAGGCAATATCTCTGTGTTTTTTATCTCTATATTTTTGAAAAGCATTAAATAACAAATCTGCATAAGCTTTAGACTTATCAGAGTTTTTATCTTTCTTGATTTTAGAAATCGCATCCAGCATAGCAGTTTTGTAATTTCCACTATTAATATCTTTTTGCGTGCTTTTTAATGTTGTACAACTCATTAAAATGATAAAAAAAGAGCTTATAAATATAGTTTTCATTAGATGTAAATTTATAAGCAAATTAACAAAATAAAATTTTAACAATTGTTGTTTAAATTAAATCTAAATAAATTTTTTTGATTTAAAAATTACACTTATATTTGCGCTTAATTTTAAATAAATCTAAGTAAAAGTTATGCGTAAATTAATGTTGAGTTTATTAGGTTTCTTAGTTGTAAGCTTTGCTTATAGCCAAGACCTAGCACCTGAAAAGGATAGTATTAATCAGCTTGAAGGCGTGACGATTGTTGCTAATAAATTACTAGGCAGCAAGTTTGAGGCCAAGAACAGAACAGGTTCTGCATTTTTTATTTCAAGCAAAGAAATACAAAAATTTAATTACATTGATGTTAATAATCTACTCGGTCAAGTACCAGGTGTTAACATCTACCAAGAAGAGGGTTTTGGTTTACGGCCAAATATTAGTTTAAGAGGAACATCACCAGAGAGATCGAGTAAAATAACCTTGATGGAAGATGGTGTTTTAATTGCACCAGCTCCTTATAGCGCCCCTGCAGCATATTATTTCCCTACGATTTCCAGAATGCAAAATGTAGAAATTTTGAAAGGTAGTAGTCAGATTCAATATGGCCCATTTACAACTGGTGGAGCTGTTAACTTTGTTTCAACAGAAATTCCTGATCAATTTAATCTTAACATGAGAGCGCAGTATGGCTCTTATGACACAAGTAATTTTTATACTAACATCGGTAATTCTCACGATAACTTCGCTTATATGCTAGAGTATAATAATTCTCAATCAGATGGATTTAAAAAATTAGATAATAGATCTGAAACAGGGTTTGATATTAATGACTTTGTTGGAAAGTTGAGAGTTAACACGAATTCTGACGCTAAAGTATATCAATCATTAGAATTTAAATTTCAATACTCCGACGAATTATCTAACGAGACTTACCTAGGCTTAACTCAAAATGACTATAATAAAACTCCTTTTAGAAGATATGCTGGTTCGCAAAAAGACAATATGGATAATGAGCACACTCAATTTATGTTAACTCATACAGCAAAATTTACAAATTTCTTAAGACTGACAACAACTGCCTATCGAAACAATTTTAAAAGAAATTGGTATAAATTAGACAAAGTTAAATTTAACGATAATTCTGTCAAGATCAGTAAACTTCTTTCTAACCCAAACCAATACCCTGATCACTTTTCAATCATAAATGGCTCACAATCAATCAATGAAGGAGCTTTAATCATTAAAAATAATAATCGTGAATACTATAGTCAAGGTATTCAGACAAAATTTGATTATCATTTTTACACTGGAGACATTTATCATGACGTTGAAATTGGTTTAAGGTATCATCAAGACGAAATAGATCGTTTTCAATGGGTTGATGATTATAATATGATTAACGGAAATATGAATTTGGTGTATGCTGGTGTGCCTGGCACTGAATCCAATCGAATTCAAGATGCAGAAGCTCTTGCTAGTTACGTTTTCTATAAATTAAAATTAGGTGATTTAACTTTAAATCCTGGTATTCGATATGAGACAATAAAACTTACCAGATCAAATTATGGCAAAGATGATGTTGACAGAACTGGAATTGACTTGAGCTACAGAGAGAACACTTACAACGAATTTATACCAGGTTTAGGAGCTAATTATAAATTTAATAATCAATTGTCTGTATTCGGTGGAGTTCATAAAGGGTTTGCACCTGGAGGCTCGTCTCCTGGGGAAGAAGCTGAGCAAAGTATTAATTACGAAATTGGTACTCGCTTTAATTACAAAGGTCTTAGTGGAGAAGTTGTTGGATTCTTTAATGATTATAGTAATTTGCTAGGAAGCGACTTAAATGCAACAGGTGGTACGGGAAGCCTTGAGCAATTTAATGCTGGTGAGGTTAATGTTGCTGGCGTTGAATTTCTTCTTGGCTACAATCTTTTATCTTCAAGTAAAAGTATAGATTTACCTATCAATTTTGCTTACACATATACTGATACAGAATTTCAAAATAATTTCGAAAGTGGAATTGGCACTTGGGGTGAAGTTTTTGAAGGAGATGAAATGCCTTATATTTCAAAGCATCAATTCAATTTAGGAGCTAGCCTAATAGCACAGAGGTTTCAAATAAATACAAATCTTAGATATAGAGGTGAATTTAGAACTCAGGCTGGTTCTGGGTCAATTTCTAATAATGAAAAAGTTGGTAGCAATTTAGTGGTTGATCTTTCTGGAGAATATCAATTAACTGATAATTTCAGTTTGACTGCTAACATCATAAATTTATTGGATAATGAATATGAAGTAGCGCGAGTCCCTGCTGGTTTGCGTCCTGGTCATCCATTTGGAATTTATGGCGGGTTTAAATTTAATCTATAAAAAGTTTTAATTTCCATAAAACACAAAAGGCTTCATGTGAAGCCTTTTGTGTTTTAAAAACTATTACATTAAAAATATTTTTCCATTTTTTGCTGCATGGCTTTAGCCTCATTTCTAGCAGCCTCTGCAAAATCAGTACCTGAAGATTTGTAAATGATGCCTCGTGAAGAGTTTATAAGAAGGCCATAATTATCAGACATACCATATTTGCATACCTCATCAAGATTTCCGCCTTGTGCACCTACTCCTGGGACAAGTAAAAATGATTTTGGCAAATGCTTTCTGATAATTTTTAGATATTCTGGTTTAGTTGCACCGACGACATACATCAAACGCTCTGAGTTATTCCAAGTTTTAGATTTTTGCATGATTTTTTCAAAAAGATAAGTGTCATTTTCAATCTTGCTCAATTGAAAATCTTCTGAACCTTGATTAGAAGTTAAACCTAACATAATCACGTGTTTTTCTGGAAATTCTAAGAATGGCTCTACAGAGTCTTTCCCCATGTAGGGAGCAACCGTCACCGAATCAAAACCCAAATCTTCAAAAAAAGCCTTTGCATACATTCTAGATGTATTTCCGATATCACCACGTTTAGCATCAGCAATTGTAAAAATATTGGGATAGTTTTCTTGTAGAAAAGAAATTGTTTTTTCTAATGATTTCCAACCTTTTAAACCATAAGCTTCATAAAAAGCTAAGTTGGGTTTATAAGCAACAGCAAAATCAGCTGTCGCTTTGATAATCTCTTTATTAAACTCAAAAATAGGGTCATCAAGTTTTAATAAATGTTGTGGAATTTTTTCTAAATCAACATCTAAACCAACGCACAGCATTGATTTTTTTAATTTGATTTGCTGTACAAGATTTTCGGTTGTCATTCTAATAAATTATAGAGAATCAGAAATATTTTTTAGCTTTTCAGTATTATCAACAAGTTTTAGCTCTTCAATAATTTTGTCTATATCTCCGTTTATAATGCTGTCAAGGTTATATAAAGTCAAATTAATACGGTGATCCGTGACTCGACCTTGAGGATAATTGTAAGTTCTAATTTTCGCACTTCTGTCACCACTTGTCACCATGCTTCCTCGCTTTTCAGCATCTTCAGCTTGCTTCTTAGCTAGCTCCATTTCATAAAGTCGTGAACGCAAAACTTTAAAAGCTTTCTCTTTATTTTTATGTTGAGATTTTTGATCTTGACATTGCGCGACAAGGCCTGTCGGTTCATGCGTTAAACGAACAGCAGAATAAGTTGTATTAACCGATTGTCCACCTGGCCCTGATGAACAGAAATAATCAATACGGACATCTTTGGCTTCAATTTCAACATCAAATTCTTCAGCTTCAGGAAACACCATCACAGTTGCAGCACTTGTATGCACACGACCTTGTGTTTCAGTTTGTGGAACACGCTGAACTCGATGCACACCAGCCTCATACTTTAAAGTACCGTAAACATCTTCTCCCGAAACTTCAAATTGAATTTCTTTAAAGCCACCGTTTGTTCCTTCGTTATAATCAACTGTGCTCACTTTCCATCCTTTATTTTGAGAATAACGCGTAAGCATATTATAAATATCACCTGCAAAAATACTCGCTTCATCTCCACCTGCTCCAGCTCTAACTTCAACAACAGCATTTTTGGCATCTTCAGGATCTTTAGGAATCATCATCATTCTGATTTTCTCCTCAAGTTCTGGCAATTCTGACTCAGCATCTTCAAGTTGCATTTTAGCCATTTCAACCATTTCGGCATCACCTCCATCGGCAATAATTTCTTTGGCTTCAGCAATATTATCAGTTAGCTCAATATACTTATCACGTTCCGTCATGATGTCCTTCAGGTCCTTATATTCTTTTGATAAGCCAACATATCGCTTTTGATCAGAAATAATATCTGGTTGAATAATCAGGTCATTCACTTCGTCGAAGCGTTGTTTGATAATGTTTAATTTGTCTAACATAAATACTTTAATTGTGCTGCAAAAATAAGATAATTTATGAATTGATATCGGCTTGCAGAAAGATAACTGACAGAAAAACAAAAACTGCCTTAAAAGTCAATCATCACTAATCTTTTATTTAAAAAGAAAACAATGATTTTCGACTTTTAAGACAGTTAATAACTTATTGAGCACTATTATTTATCCACATTTAGAAGAACCGCAGTCCTTACAAGTTAGGCAACCTTCTTGATAAACCACTTTGTCCGAATTACAATTTTGACAACGGCCTTTTGCCTCAGTTCCATCTTCAACATAACGTTTTAAAGCACGAACAACACCGTTTTTCCATGTATTAATCGACTGACTGTCAAGCTGTAAACTATTAATCAAATCAACAATTTTATCGATAGGCATACCATAGCGTAGTGTACTTGAAATCAGTTTAGCATAATTCCAATACTCAGGATCAAACTTATGTGATAAACCTTCAATTGTTGTTTTATAACCGCGTTTATTTTCATATTGGAAATCATATCGAGAGCTTCCATCATCGTTTCTTGCTTTGATGACTAAACCATTGCTCACCCAACGCGGTAAAACAATACCATCTTCATCATCAGCCAAACCTGTAAAAATCTCATAAGGTTTGTCATTAATTGTACCAACGACAGCTATCCATTTTTCTTTATTATTTTGAAAACGAACAATTTCGGCAGTCAACACTTCAGGACGTATCGTCGGGAATGTTGTTAAAGATTCTGATTCCTCTTCTTTTTCTTCATTAGAAATCAAAACGCCAGAGCGTGAGCCATCACGATAAACTGTGACACCTTTACAACCTGACTGCCAAGCCTCAAGATATAATTGCCCAACTAATTCCTCAGAAACATCATTCGGGAGGTTGATTGTCACACTTATCGAGTGATCAACCCACTTTTGAACAGCACCTTGCATATGCACTTTACTCATCCAATCCACATCATTTGATGTTGCTTTATAATACGGTGATTCTTTAACGAGAACATCTAATTCTTCTTGTGAGTAATTTTTTTCTGTATCATGACCTTTAATTTTCATCCACTCTTTAAATCTATGATGAAAAACAACATATTCTTCCCAAGAATCGCCAACCTCATCTACAAAATCAACACGTGTATTTTTATCATTCGGGTTGACTTTACGTCTTCTTTTATAAACCGGAAGAAACACAGGCTCAATACCAGAAGTTGTTTGCGTCATCAAACTCGTTGTTCCTGTTGGTGCAATCGTTAACAAAGCGATATTACGTCGACCATATTCCATCATTTCGTAATAAAGCTGCTCATCAGCTTCTTTTAATCGCTGAATAAATGGGTTATTTTCTTCGCGTTTAGAATCGTATATTTTAAAAGCACCTCGCTCTTTTGCTGTATAAACAGAACCTCTATAAGCTGCGATTGCTAATGTTTTATGGACTTCAACTGAAAAATCATTCCCTTTTTTTGAACCATATTGAATTCCTAATGATGCTAACATATCACCTTCAGCAGTAATTCCAATTCCTGTTCGGCGACCTTCTTCAGCTTTCTTTCTGATATTCATCCATAGATTGCGTTCAGTTCCTTTAATTTCAGAAGATTCAGGATCACTTTCTATCTTTTCAATAATCGCATCAATTTTTTCTAATTCTAAATCGATGATATCATCCATGATGCGCTGCGCATAAGCCACATGTTTTTTGAAAAGTTCAAAATTAAACTCGGCTTCATCAGTAAAAGGATTTTCTACATAAGAAAACAAATTAATCGCTAAAAGTCGACAAGAATCATATGGACATAAAGGAATTTCTCCACAAGGATTTGTTGAGACAGTTTCGTAACCTAGATCTGCATAACAATCAGGAATAGATTCATTGATAATAGTATCCCAAAATAAAATTCCTGGTTCTGCTGATTTCCATGCATTATGAACGATTTTACTCCACAAACCAGTCGCATCAATTTCATGTGAAACTTTTGGAGATTCACTAAAAACAGGATATTTCTGTGTGTATGACTTTTGATCACGAACAGCTTTCATAAAATCATCATCCATTCTGACAGATACATTTGCACCAGTTACTTTACCTTGATCCATTTTAGCATCGATAAAATCTTCAGCATCTGGATGATTAACTGAAACAGAAAGCATTAAGGCACCACGACGCCCATCTTGCGCAACTTCTCGCGTTGAATTTGAGTAACGCTCCATGAAAGGAACAACGCCAGTTGACGTTAAAGCAGAGTTTTTGACATCGCTGCCTTTAGGGCGAATATGTGATAAATCGTGGCCAACACCACCGCGGCGTTTCATCAATTGAACCTGTTCTTGGTCAATTTTCATAATACCACCGTAAGAGTCAGACTTACTTCCATTTCCAATCACAAAACAATTGGAAAGCGAAGCGATTTGGTAAGGATTTCCAATCCCTGCCATCGGACTTCCTTGAGGTACGATATATTTAAAACCTTTAATCAAATCGAAAACCTCATCTTCTGTCATTGCGTTAGGATATTTTTGTTCAACTCTTGCAATTTCAGATGCAATACGTCGGTGCATATCATCTGGCGTTAATTCAAAAATATTTCCTTCAGAATCTTTTAAGGCGTATTTATTAACCCAAACTCGGGCTGCTAAATCATCACCTTTAAAATACTTTAAGGAAGCTTCATAAGCTTCGTCTTGCGTGTAACTTTTTTTGACAGAATGTGCTTCAACTTTCATAAGGCTTTGTTTTAAAATGAATTAAGAATATTTTCCTTTTTTAAGGCACACAAACTTAATAAATTTTAAAAAATAAACACTCTAAAAAATAAAAGTTAACAGAAATAAAATACAAAACACTGAAAATCAATATTTTAATTTTTTATAATGAAAAAAAGTTGACAAATTATAATAGTTAGTCATTTAAAGAAGGGAAAAAAGTTAAAGGAATTAAAGCTCAACAACCACCCCAATTCCGAGCTGTTGCTTCCACTGAACTCGAGAACCACCTTCCACCATATCACCATCAGAGTTTTCAACTTTGATCTTGATATCATCATCATATTTCAGATGAGATCCGAAAGAAGCTTTAATATATCCATTGACTTTAAAGTTTAAACTCAATTCCCAGTCAACATCAACATTTCCAAAATTATGTGCATAATCGGAATACAAACTTAAACGACTAAAAAGGTTGACGTTTTCTAAAATTTCCTTTGAAATTTCATTAGTGATCAGCATACCAAGTTCAACACGAGAAGTTTTTCCTTCTCTAATAATATTACCATCAGCATCTTTCTCCGCTTCTCTCACGCCAAAAGCACCTTCATTAGCTAAACGCTGATTTAAGACAAAAGTTGACTTCAAAGTTAATGGAGAAAGATAAAAAATGCGTTTTTTATCTTCTGAAGTAAATTCAGCACCAGAACCTAAGAACAAATAACCTGGTGCCATAAATTGCGATATAGGTTCATCTCGATCTGGATAATTGTAACCATTTGAAAATTGAGACTTAAAGCTGAATTTTGAAGAATAGAACCAGTTTGAATCTTTAGTCACTCGATAACCCAAGGTTGAAACAATTTCGAGATTATCATCTGTTTTCCTGATATCTTGGCTTTCTTGCTTATTGACTCCAAAACGTGTAATCAACTCATTGCTCCATTTTAAATCGTCTTTGAGATAAAGTCTTTTAAAATATAAGCCTACTAATCCAGAAATAGAGTTTGAGCCTCCTGCATTCCAATTCACAAAAGAGACTTCACTTAAATCAAAAGTTAATTTATTTTTACGATCCCAAAAACTAACAGGTCCTCTAATTCTGACCAAATCTGCTCTATCAAGAAGGTAGTTTTTTTTGAGATCAAAGCTTGTTTGAATTAAATCCTTAGGTCCTTTTGAGTAAAAGAATTGCGCAACAGACTTCTGCAACTGGATCTCACCAAAAGCTTGCCCATGACTCTGCTGAGATATTATAACTATAAAAAAAAGAAAAAGAAAAGGTTTCATCTTTAGTAATCAAATGTTCCGAACTCACTTTTAATTGTCAATGATTTTTTTTCAGCTGCTTCAACACGACCTACAATTTGCGCATCAACGTTAAAGCTTTTTGAGATTTTTATAATTTCATCAGCATACTTCTCATCAACGTAAATTTCCATACGATGTCCCATATTAAAGACTTGGTACATTTCCTCCCAAGAAGTTTGACTCTCTTCTTGAATTAACTTAAACAACGGCGGTACATCAAACATATTGTCTTTTATGACTCTTAAATCTTTGATAAAATGAAGGATTTTAGTTTGTGCTCCTCCACTACAATGAACCATTCCATTGATACTTTTGGAACCAATTTTATTGATGACTTTTTTAATAATTGGCGCATAAGTTCGTGTTGGAGATAAAATTAATTGTCCAACATTTAAATCAACACCTTCTATTTTATCTTCTAATTTTTTTGAACCAGAATAAATTAAGTCCTCTGGCACTTTTGGATCAAAACTTTCAGGATATTCTGAAGCTAATGATTTATCGAGAACATCATGTCGAGCAGATGTTAAACCATTACTCCCCATGCCACCATTATATTGTTTTTCATAAGTTGCTTGACCAGAAGATGATAAACCAACAATAACATTTCCTGGTTTGATATTCGCATTATCAATAACTTCGTTACGCTTCATGCGGCAAGTTACAGTAGAGTCTACAATAATTGTTCGTACCAAATCACCAACATCTGCAGTTTCCCCACCTGTTGTATGAATATCAACACCATGTTCAGCGAGATCACCACACAACTCTTCAGTTCCGTTAATAATCTCTGAAATGACTTCACCTGGAATCAAGTTTTTATTTCTTCCTATTGTCGATGATAATAAAATATTTTCAGTTGCACCAACACACAAAAGATCATCAACATTCATGATTAGTGCATCTTGGGCAATTCCTTTCCAAACAGAAAAATCACCAGTCTTTTTCCAATACATGTAGGCTAATGAAGATTTTGTACCTGCACCATCAGCATGCATAATGAGGCAATGTGCATCACTTTGCGTTAAATGATCAGGGATAATTTTACAAAATGCCTGTGGAAAGAGTCCTTTATCAATCTTTTTGATCGCATTATGAACATCTTCTTTTTGAGCTGAAACACCTCTTTGGCTGTAACGATTGCTTGTTGTGGACATGGTGAAAAAATTTTGACAAAAGTAATGAAAAAAGAAAACCCTCGGTATAAAAGCCGAGGGTTTAAAGTATAATTAATTTTATTTAGTAAACAATAATTCTCTGTATTTAGTGAGCGGCCAAAGTTCATCATCAACAAGGAGCTCCAGTTTATCACAATGGTATCGAATATCTTCAAAATAAGGCTTGACTTCATCACAATATAAATGTGCTCGCTTGACAGGATCTTCAGTATGATTTGCTTTTTTACGTGCATCAATCATCTGATCGATATTTTTATTGATATGAGCAATGTGTTTTGAAATTGCTTCAATAATATTCATCTGCTCCTTAGCTTGATCTTTAAAGTCTTTACCATAAATTTCTTTAAGACCTTTTACGTTTTTGATTAAAACATTTTGATATTTAATCACAGTTGGGATCACATGATTACGCGCAATATCTCCGATGAGTCGACCTTCAATTTGTATATGTTTTGAGTAGTCTTCAATTTCAATATCAAATCTCGCTTTAATTTCTGTTTCATTCATAATACTTAAATCAGAAAATAAATCAATTGCTTTTTGAGAAATTTTAGACTGAAGTGCTTCAGGTGTGTTTCGATAATTACTTAAACCACGTCCTTTAGCTTCTTCCTCCCAAGCTTTTCCATAACCATCACCTTCAAATCTGATTTTAGAAGATTTTTTGATATAATCTCTTAGTACATTAAATATCGCATCATCTTTCTTCATTTTTTTTGAAGAAATCAACCCATCAACTTCTTGCTTAAACTCGATAAGTTGCTTGGCGACAATACTGTTCAGTACTGTCATTGGATCGGCACAATTCGCGGTAGAACCGACAGCTCTTAGTTCGAACTTGTTACCTGTAAAAGCAAAAGGAGAAGTTCTGTTTCTATCGGTATTATCTAAAAGGATTTCAGGAATTTTACCAACAACATTCAATTTTAAATCTGTTTTTTCTTGAGGAGATAATTTCCCATCGGTCACTTTCTCAAGTTCATCAAGCACTTGTGTTAATTGTGACCCAATGAAAACTGAAATAATCGCTGGTGGCGCTTCTCCTGCACCCAGTCTATGATCATTTGAAGCTGATGCAATTGTTGCTCTTAATATTTCTTCATTTTCATAAACAGCTTTAATTGTATTGACAAAGAAAGTTAGAAAACTTAAATTCTTTGTCGGTGTTTTACCTGGACTCAATAAATTTGAACCAGTATCAGTCGCTAATGACCAGTTGTTATGCTTTCCGCTACCATTAATTCCTTTAAAAGGTTTTTCATGAAAAAGGACAACAAAATTATGGCGTTCTGCGACTTTTTCCATCACATGCATAAGTAAAGAGTTGTGGTCAACAGCCAAATTAACCTCTTCAAAAATTGGCGCTAATTCAAATTGATTAGGCGCGACTTCATTATGTCTTGTTTTAGCCGGAATACCCAAAAGCAAGCACTCATGTTCAAGATCTCGCATATAATTCAAAGCGCGAGAAGGTATCGAACCAAAGTAATGATCGTGTAATTGCTGACCTTTAGCCGGGGAATGACCCAATAAAGTTCGGCCAGAAATCATTAAATCAGGACGTGAAGCTGCCAAAGCCGAATCGATTAAAAAATATTCTTGCTCCCATCCTAAAGTTGCTGTGACTTTGTTGACCTTCTTATCAAAATAACGCACCACATCAGTTGCAGCTTTATCTAAAACTGAAATAGATTTTAATAAAGGCGTTTTATAATCTAGAGCTTCAGCAGTATATGCGATAAAAATTGTGGGAATACAAAGTGTTGTTCCCCATATAAATGCAGGCGATGTGGGATCCCAAGCTGTGTAACCTCTGGCTTCAAAAGTATTACGAATACCACCGTGTGGTAAAGAAGATGCATCTGGTTCTTGCTGAACTAATTGTTGACCGCTAAATTTTTCGATGGCACTATTTTCATCAACTGTTTCAAAAAAAGCATCATGTTTTTCAGCTGTAGAACCTGTTAATGGTTGAAACCAGTGCGTGTAATGCGTAGCTCCCTTTGAGATTGCCCACTCCTTCATACCAGTAGAAATATGATCAGCGAGTTGACGCTCTATTTTGTCACCTTTATCTATTGCATTAATGACACTTTTATAAGAATCACTTGTCAGATATTGACGCATTGCACTTTTACTGAAAACATTTTTTCCAAAAAGCTCAGAGCGGCGTTCAACTTCATTAATCTCAACAGGTTTTCTGTCAAGTGTTTTTTTGATTGCATTAAATCTCAAGGTTGCCATAAAATATTATTTAGCAACAAAAGTAATGTTTTTCAAAAAACACCCTATTAATTAAAGGGTTAAATTTTAAAAAAGTAACATTTTATTTAGAAACCCCCTATTTATTTAAGACTGAAAAGATAAAACAACAAAAACCAAATAAGGAATAATAATCAAAAACCCTTTATAGCGACCTAAGGAATGAGTTTTGGGAATTAAAGCTAAAAGAAGAATTAAGAATGCAAAAGCAATCATCCATAAAATATCATTTGTCAAGATTTCAATGGATTGCATGTGAATAGGTTGAATAAGAGCAGTAATACCAATAACAGAACCAATATTGAAAATATTTGAGCCGATGAGATTACCCAAAGAAATTGCTTTTTCACCTTTAAAAGCTGCGATTAATGAGGCTGCTAATTCAGGCACACTTGTTCCAATAGCAACCATGGTTACAGAAATCACACGTTCACTGACTCCTAAATCTTCAGCAATAGAAACCGCTCCGTCAACCAACCAAACAGAACCAAAATATAAGCCAAGCGCACCAATCACAAGCCAAATAAAAATTTTAAAAGCGCTGACGCCTCTTAAACTATCACTTACTTCTTCAGTTTCTATACTGGTTTTACCTCTCACCTTTCTTATTAATATAAAAAGATAGATAAATAATAAAGCTAATAAAATGAGACCCTCATAAGAAGTAATCACATGACCTGTGTATAAAAAATAATAGAACACACCTGAAAAAACAATCATGACTGGCCAATTGAGAAAATAAAAATCTCTGTCAATAGAAATGCTCGTAATTATAGTAGTTACGCCTAAAACCAAACCGATGTTAGCAATATTTGATCCAACTACATTTCCTAAAGAAATATCTGAAAAACCATTTAAGGCAGCTTGCATAGAAACAATTAACTCTGGTGCTGACGTTGCAAATGAAACAACCGTCAAAGCGATAATCATTTTTGAAATATTCAATTTAAAAGATAATGCAACTGATGATCTCACTAAATACTCACCTCCAATCACTAAGGCTGTAAAGCCTAATAAAACCAATACGACATCCATGCAAAAAAATTTTTGCTAAAATAGTATTTTAATTTTTTCTAAGATTAACTATTTAAATAGTTGTATAACTACAAAAATAGTTTACATTTGTCAATGTCACTTAAACTTCATAAATATGATTCAGAAATTAACAGCCAAAGAAGAAGACATTATGTCTATTATATGGAAGCTTAAAAAAACTTTTGTAAAAGAGATTATGCCTGAACTCAAAGAGAGCCTGCATTACAACACTGTTTCTACAATCGTTAGAAATTTAGAGGAGAAGAAATTTGTGGCTCATAAAGCTTTTGGCAAAACACATCAATATTATCCTTTAGTTTCAAAAGAAGAATACAGCAAACTCATTATGCAACTTAATTCGCAACGTTTTTTTGGTGGCTCTTATAAAAATATGGTTTCTTTTTTTGCTGAAAATGAAAAAATAAGTAAGAAAGAGCTTGAAGAAATTTTAGAACTCATTAAAAAATAAGCTTATGGAATTTTTAGTATATCTCTTAAAATCATCTTTGCTCTTATTTTTGTTTTGGGCGATTTACAAAATTTTACTTGAGCGAGAAACTTATCATTTCATCAAACGCGTTTACTTAGTGTCAGGCTTATTTATCAGTACATTTTTACCATTGATATATCATACAACTTACGAGAATTTAATTTTAAATCAGCAAGCTTTTATTTCAAAATCAAGCCAATTTGAAGAAGCAATCATCTCGCTAACTTGGTGGGAAGAAGCCTTAGAATTCATTACACAACAACATTTCATTGAGATAGCATACATTTCTGTTAGTGTAATTATTCTCGGTTACTTTATGTTTAATTTTTTGAAGCTAACTAAATCACTACGCGCTTCAGAGAAAATAACTAAAAATGGTATTCACTATATTACAACTTCTAAAAATGAAGCCTTTTCTTTTTTGAATTACATCGTTTATAATCCTGATTTATATACCGAAAAAGAAGTTGATTTTATTTTAAAACATGAAGAAGCACATGTTTATAAAAAACACAGTTTTGACACAATTCTAATCATTATCTATAAGTCAATTTTTTGGATTAACCCGATTGCTTGGTTGTATAAAAAAGATATCGCTCAAAATCTTGAATTTGAAGCTGATGCTGAAGCGACAACAGAAACAAATAGCAAAGCTTACCAATATTCATTATTTAAAATGACTTCACAGAATTACATTTTACAACAATCATTTAAACAATCATCACTAAAAAAACGAATCATGATGCTCAACACCAACAACTCTAAAAATTCAATCTGGAAGGTCTTTATGATCACGCCTTTTCTATTCGCTTACTTCATGCTTTTTCAAACTGAAACAAAGGCACAAGTTATTGACTCGACAAAAGTAAAAACTCTAGTCAACTATGAAGCTAAAGCTGAAATTACCAGAGTAACTTCAACTTATGATGAAAAATCAACTTTGAAGCAACTTAAAGAAGACATTGCTTTTATTAAAGATTCTTTTGACATAGACATCAATTATAGCCGTCTCAATCAAAAAAATGGTTTTATCACAGCCATGAAATTAAAAGCTGAAAAAGATGGTAACTCAAGCTCAGCTTATTCTAATAATTTAAAAGAGAACCCTATTTATTTTTATTACGATAAAAGCAAAAAAGAAGATCCTTTTGGCGTCGGTACTGGAGAAATAGAGAAAGAGCAAAATGAGCAAATTATCATTGAAAAATTAGAAAATGCTCAATACATCACTATTAATTCGAAAAGATACAATCGTGATAAGCTTATAAAAAAGACAATATCTGTTAAAGATTTGGATTATAACGAAGATACAAAAACGATACATATTACATCTGACCCTGAATTATCTCAAGCAATTTATGAAGAAAAAGCAAGAGATCTATTTAAAATAATTGAAAAAGAAACAGGTTCAGATATCATTGAAAACAAAAAGTTTTTGATCATTTCTGAAAAGCCAAAACCAATGTTATTGACAATAAATAAACTTTCTATAACTGATTCAGCTGAAAATGCTTCTAAATTTAAAGTTGATAATGTAAAGTTTGATTCAGCTGACCCTATTTATCTTTTAAATGGTAAAGAGATTGACAAAAAAGAAATGAATTTAATTGACCCTAAACAAATTAAAAGCGTAAACGTCTTAAAAGATAAAGATGAAATTAAGAAGCTTGGTTACGATCCTAAGAAAGTTCCTGGTATTATTGAGATCACAACTGAAGAATAAATTAGTCAGCTATCAAAAAAGCCTTTTGAGAAATTCTCAAAAGGCTTTTTTTTGTGTTTAAAATCTAAATAACCATTTACTCATCGTAAATATTTTCATACTTTCCATCTGAAGTTTCAAAAAACTTGCCATTGACATAACGAAAATGTTTGTCAAGCGTTTTCAGTTCCTTCATATCATCTTGGGTCAGATCAAAATTAGCTGCTTTCAAGTTTTGTTTTATTCTGTCAGCATTTGTTGATTTTGGAATCACGATGCAGTTTCTTTGTAAGTGAAAGTTAAGTAAAACTTGGGCTGCAGAAACATCATGCTTTTCAGCAATAGCGTTAACAACAGGGTTTTCTAATAAGCTTGGTTCGTTATCAGCTTTCATTTCAGGAATTCTATCTTGACTTCCTAAAGGAGAAAAAGCAGTCACCAAAATATCATTTTCGTGACAGAAATTAATCAATTCATCTTGATGTAAGTATGGATGTAGTTCAACTTGATTCATCTCAGGATTTTCATCAGTTTTTGACATTAAATCTTTCAGCTTTTTAATGCTAAAATTTGAAACACCAATATGTTTAACAAGTCCTTGTTTCTTTGCCTCTACCATTGCTGCCCAAGTGTCTATAATAGGAAGTTCTTTTAAAGACACATAATCTTCATCAGATTGCGGCATGCCTTCTAAACCTGGTTTGAAGGCAACTGGCCAATGTATTAAATAAAGATCTAGATGATCTAGATTTAAATCAGAAAGTGTTTGCTTCAAAGCAGGGATAACATCTTCTTTTTTGTGCGCGTTATTCCATAATTTAGAAGTGATAAATATATCTTCACGATTAACTTCTTCAGCATCAAACAAGTCAGTCAACGCTTCACCAATTTCAGCTTCATTGCCATAAGTTGCGGCACAATCAATGTGTGTATAACCTGATTTCACAGCAGTTTTAACAGCTTCTCCAACAAGGCCATCTTTAGATTTCCATGTTCCTAAGCCGATTTGAGCTATTTGATCTCCATTTCTAAATTTTAATGATTTCATTTACTTTTTATTTAAAAATAAGTAAAATCATTATTTATAAAGAAGCCTGAACAAAGTTTATAAAGATTTTAACCTTAAAACATAAATGCAAAACCTAATGAAATTTGATGGAGTTGATTATCGACATTAACAGGAGAATTAATCCCAGATTGCTTCATCATGACGTTACGCTCTTGATTTGAATTAACATAAGATAAATCAACTCTTGTCATTCCGAAAGTATAACCCAATCCTGCAGAAAACCTATTGATATCACCAGCGGTAAAATCATCTTTGTAAGGGCTTTCAACATAAGAATACCCTGCTCTCAAGCTCAGGTTATCAATACGATACTCACCTCCGACATTAATTCTATTTGAGACTTGCATCATATCATTGATTTCGGTATTTTGAGCTTCAAAGCCGTTACTTCTAAATTTCATCTGAGTGAAATCTTTTCTAGAATAATCAATACTTAGTAAAGCATTTTTGTTAAAAATCATCGCTAAACTTCCTGTCCATTTTCCTGGTGTTTTGTATTTATAATCAGGAAAGACATTAAAAATTTCAGGATCGGCTGTTGCACTTCCAAAACCATCACCACGCGTTCTTAAGGTGTGAGATATTTTCTCTGAAACGCTCATCCATGTTGGCGTTTCGTAACTTACCCCAAACCTCAATTTATCATGAATGTTGTAAATCGCTCCGAAGTCAAGAGAAATACCTGAAGCTTGAACATCTAAAATGTTATCATAAACAATTTTATTGACTCCAGTAGAAGAAGAGTTTTGTTCATTGAATCTAGTAAAACGTGTGTAATCACTAAATGTGGCATTCACATTCATTCCCAGTTTCAATCTTTGATTAATATCCAGCGCACCGTTGAAAGATATTTTACCGCTATTTCCGTCATAATTTTCATTGTAAGCCTGACGCAAATCAGTTGAGTTGACGTTAGATTGGTAGCTGTTTCCCTGAAGGTCACTTGGATCAATAGGATCGATTAAAAAAGACTCATAAGCCAAATAAGCTTCTTGACCTGAAAAACCATATTCATAAAGCAAATCATCATAACGAGAAAAAAAGGTTTCGTTGTTTTGAAGTGTGAAGTAATCGAGTGCAATACCGTTTGCTTTGTTCACGAAATAATCTCCAATAGACTGATTGTTTTGTCCTTCAGCATAAATAGCATTATTGATGTTGCTCGTTCTTTCGTAATTGACACCAAAAGCAAATTTATTTATTGCTGCATTTTCATTATTTGACTTGAAAACAAAAACGGCACCAGCTTGATTGACATCAAAACTATTATCATCTGAACTTCGCATGGTGCCTCTGTAAGCATTGTCATTACTAAAGGTATTAAAATCTAAGGAAAAACTTGATTGGTTAAGTGCAAAAACGGCACTACCCGCTGGGTTAACTTTTAAAGCAGAAAGATCTCCTCCTAAAGCTCCAAAAGCGCCTCCCATTGCTGTAAAACGTGGTGTACCTTGAAGATCTTCAGTGCTTAAAAGAAGTGCATCATTCACATTTTGGGCTTTACTTATAAAACTCAGACTAAAAATGAATAATGCACTATATAAAATGTTTAAATTAAAACGCATAAGTTATGTAATATAGATGTTAGTTAATTATTTGGCTTATCTACCGCCTCTTCTAGAACTTCTTGTTGACCCTCCCGTACTTCTTGAACTTCCGCCAGATGATCTAATTGTTCCTGTATTACTACTTCCACTATTGCTCCTTCTCACTTTATTATTATTTGAAGATGAACGTCGAGTAGATTTTGTATTCACTTTTCGTGTATTACTATTACGAGGTGAAACTTTCACTTTTCTACTTGAAGATTTAGGATTTGAAATACGTCTTGCATCTGAACTTCTGACCCTATTCACAGGCGTACGTCTAGTAGAATTTCTAATATCCTGACGAGTTCTTGCACTAATGTTACGTGGGTTAGCAACACGTGAACTCCTTGCTGAAACATTACTCCTTTGAGCATTACGATTACTTCTGATGCTTGAAGCTCTTCTTTGATTTGATTCACTTCTTGAAATATTAGATCTTGAATTTCTTAAATTTCTATTTGATCTAATTGATTGATTAGAATTGTATCCCCTGTAAGAATTCGCATAATTTGCTCCTCTATAAGGATAGTAAGAATATGGACTTCTATAATTATACCATCCAGAATAATATCCGCCATACCATCTATTTGGGCCATTATACATTTCTAAATATGGTGACCAGTATGGGCCATAATAAGCTCCGTAATAACTGGCTCTCCATGGATTATAAAAACCTTGATAAGAAATAAAGCGATTATGATCCCACCACATGTTCCAGCCACCATTGTAAAACCATGGATTGTTTTGGTGAATATTAATTGTTACTTGGCTTGGGTTATTTCCCCAACCTGATTGATTAGCATTATAATCAATGTATTCACTTTCTTGATAAGTGTTGTCAGATACCTGATTTTGACTATTCTGCGTTTGCTGATTTTGAGATGAGTAAGAATCAATATCTGTAAAGACCTCATTTTGAGATCTAGCTTCAGATATCATATCTCCTTGCTTCTTAAAATAATCAGTATACTCACCTTGATTGGTCTGTTTTCTTTGCGATTCATTTTGAGTTTGAGTCGCCAGATTTCTTTCTGAAGTTTGTGCGTTTTCGTCTTGGTAAATCCCATCATACGCTGAAGCATTTGAATATGAACTACAAGAACTTACAACAACAATCAACCCAGAAAAGAGTAGTGTCTTAAATAAATTCTTTTGATTAAACATAACTTTTGGTTTTTAATTAAACATTAAACAAATTTACTTAGTTTTGTCCGAATAAAATAGCACTTTAACTAAGCATAATCAGTACATAAGTTACAATAGTTATGCCAAAAAAAATATAATGGGTAAGAGTTTAACACGTAGAGATGAAGATTATTCCAAATGGTATAATGAATTGGTTGTCAAAGCTGACTTAGCAGAAAATTCATCAGTGAGAGGATGCATGACGATCAAACCTTACGGATATTCTATTTGGGAAAAAATCCAAGCTGAATTAGATAAAAAATTTAAGGAAACTGGTCATCAAAATGCTTACTTCCCTTTATTAGTTCCCAAAAGCTTGTTTGAAGCAGAAGAAAAAAATGCTGAAGGTTTTGCCAAGGAGTGTGCGGTCGTCACTCATTACCGCTTAAAGAATGATGAAGACAATCCTGGCAAACTTAAAGTTGATGAAAATGCTAAGCTGGAAGAAGAACTCATTATTCGTCCAACTTCAGAAGCACTCATCTGGAATACTTTCAAAAACTGGATTCAATCTTATCGTGATTTACCTTTAAAGATAAATCAATGGGCAAACGTGATGCGTTGGGAAATGCGAACTCGTTTATTTTTAAGAACAGCTGAATTTTTATGGCAAGAAGGACACACAGCTCATACCACAAAGAAAGAAGCACTTGAAGAAGCTGAATTGATGAATAACATTTATGCTGAATTTGCAGAAAAATTCATGGCGATTCCTGTTATTAAGGGTTTAAAAACAGAAAGTGAAAGGTTTGCAGGTGCTGATGAAACTTATTGTATTGAAGCTTTAATGCAAGATGGTAAAGCTTTGCAAGCAGGAACATCACACTTTTTAGGTCAGAATTTTGCAAAAGCTTTTGATGTCAAATACACAGGGAAAGATGGCAAACAAGATTACGTTTGGGCGACGAGTTGGGGCGTTTCAACAAGGTTGATGGGCGCTCTTATTATGACTCATAGTGACGACAACGGTTTGGTTTTGCCTCCCAACCTTGCACCATATCAAGTTGTGATTGTTCCGATATTTAAAAACGAAGATCAATTCGCTCAAATTTCAGAAGTAGCTCAACAAATTAAGACTGATTTACAAGAGAAAAACATTTCAGTAAAATTTGATGATCGTGATACACATAAACCTGGCTGGAAGTTTGCTCAGCATGAAATGCAAGGGGTTCCTTTGAGAATAGCAATCGGACCAAAAGATCTTGAAAAAGGAACTGTTGAATTAGCAAGACGCGATACTTTAGAGAAAAGTTTTGTGGAACAAGAAAACCTTGTTAGTACAATACAAAAAAAACTCGAAGAGATACAAAACAGTTTATTTGATAAAGCATTGAAGTACAGAGATAGTCACATCACTGAAGTTGATACCTATGAGGACTTCAAAAAAACACTTAATAAAAAAAGTGGATTCATTTCAGCGCATTGGGATGGAACTGCGGAAACGGAAGAAAAAATAAAAAACGAAACAAAAGCGACAATTCGTTGTATTCCTGAAAACACTGATAATGAAGAAGGTAAATGTATCGTAACAGGTAAAGCTTCAAATAAACGCGTACTTTTTGCAAAAGCCTATTAATTTTTTTCGTTTTTTGTTTGCACAAATGTAAATATTGTCTATTTTTGCAACCGCAAATAACAATTGGTCCGTTCGTCTAGGGGTTAGGACGCATGGTTTTCATCCATGTAACAGGGGTTCGAATCCCCTACGGACTACAAGAATTGAAATAATTAAAAAAACAAACGGTCCGTTCGTCTAGGGGTTAGGACGCATGGTTTTCATCCATGTAACAGGGGTTCGAATCCCCTACGGACTACAAAACATTTTACAATGGCAAATCATAAATCAGCATTAAAGAGAATTAGAAGTAACGAAACTAAGCGTTTGAGAAATCGTTACCAGCATAAAACTGCGCGTACTATTATTAAGTCACTTAAAGAAACAACTGACAAAGCTGAGGCTGAGAAAAAGCTTCCTGAAGTTTATTCTGCTGTTGATAGATTAGCAAAGAAAAACATTATACATAAAAATAAGGCTGCAAACCTTAAATCAAATTTAACGAAGCACGTCGCTTCACTATAATTTGTATTGTAAAAATTTTAAAAGCTGGTTTTGAAATCAAAACCAGCTTTTTGTGTTTATAATATTTCACCAATAAAATTTCATCAATAAAAACGGCTGACTTTACATAAAATCAGCCGTTTTTTAAGTGATGAAAAGGTTCAAATCATTAAGAATTTGTCATTTCTTTTGGCTTAACCCAAGCATCAAATTCCTCTGCAGTTGTATGCCCAAGGTTAACAGCTTCTTCTTTTAAAGTTGTTCCATTCTTGTGTGCCGTGTTTGCTATTTCGGCAGCTTTGTAATAACCAATTTTGGTATTCAATGCTGTTACTAACATCAATGAATTTTCAAGCAATTCATCAATACGTTCTTGATTTGCCTCAATACCGGCAGCACAATTTTCATCAAAAGAAACAGAAGCATCTCCTAATAATTGTGCCGATTCTAATAAATTAGCGGCCATTACAGGCTTAAAAACATTTAATTCAAATTGACCTTGCATCCCTCCTGTTGTTACCGCAACATCATTTCCGATTACTTGACTACAAACCATTGTCAAAGCTTCACACTGAGTTGGATTTACTTTACCAGGCATAATTGAAGATCCAGGTTCATTCGCAGGAATAGTAATTTCACCGATACCACTTCTTGGTCCTGAAGAAAGCATTCTGATATCATTTCCTATTTTATTTAATGCAACAGCTAATTGTTTTAAAGCACCGTGTGTTTCGACAAAAGCATCATGAGCTGCAAGCGCTTCAAATTTATTTTTTGCTGATGTAAAAGGATAACCTGTAAATTCCGAAATGTATCCAGCAACTTTTTCTGCGTAACCTTCTGGTGTATTCAAACCAGTACCCACAGCTGTTCCGCCTAAAGCTAATTCAAGCAAATGCGGTAAAGTATTTTTTAATGCGTTTAATCCATGATCAAGTTGAGCTACATAGCCGCTAAATTCTTGGCCTAAAGTTAAAGGTGTTGCATCCATAAAGTGAGTACGACCAATTTTGACAACATCCTTGAAAGCTTTTGCTTTATGATCAAGTTGATCTCTTAATTGCTGGATTCCAGGAATTGTAACATCTACAATTTTTTTGTAAGCAGCAATATGCATTCCTGTTGGAAAAGTATCATTAGATGATTGTGATTTATTAACATCATCATTTGGTGCAATTTTACGCTCTCCTTCTCCTAGTTTATTTCCTGCTAATTGATGAGCTCTATTGGAAACAACTTCATTGACATTCATATTACTTTGTGTTCCTGAACCCGTTTGCCAAATCACTAAAGGAAATTGATCATCGTGTTTTCCATCGAGTATTTCATCACAAACCTGGCCTATTATGTCTCTTTTTTCTTCTGGTAAAACACCTAACTCACAATTGGTATATGCGGCAGCTTTTTTTAAGTATGCAAAACCATATATAATCTCTAATGGCATTGAAGCAGGTGCTCCAATTTTAAAATTATTACGTGAACGCTCAGTTTGCGCTCCCCATAATTTATCAGCTGGCACCTTGACTTCGCCGATAGTATCCTTTTCTATTCTGTACGACATAATTATAATTTTTGATTACATACAAATTTAATCAATATTAAGATGAAGACATCGCTTATCATTCTAAATAAAATTATATCCGGTTTTTGTATTTTAAATTTAACTAATTCTTATATTTGTCAAAAATACATTCAGCCATGTTCGAATTTAATCAATTTTTAGGTTTCTTAGCTTTTCTCGTTATTTTGGGAATTGGTTTCTGGTTACTCATATTCCTAACAGCTATTATTCCTTACTGGATTGGTGGCGCATTAACAGAAAGATTAAAAGAAATCAAGGAAAGTAGAAAAAACAAAGAAGAAGCCTAAAAAGCTTGTTTCTAGTGATTTATAAAAAAAGAGTTTCGAAACGAAGCTCTTTTTTTATGTCAAAAACTATAGTTTATTTTTAGTATAAAAATCTAAAAAACGCTCTACAAATTAAATTTGCAGAGCGTTTTTTATAAAAGAATAAAAAGTAAAACTATTTATTCTGTCATTTTTTGTTGTAATTTTTGTTGAAGCTCTGGACTCGTTTGAAGCTTTTGCATAATGCCTTGGTAAGTTACCATATCTAGACCTGCTTCCTTAATTTTCTTTTCCATATCTTCTTGAACTGAAGCTTGCTTCTTTTCAATATCAGCCATTGCTTTATCAAACTTTTTCTGTTCGTCAGCAGTCGCTTCCATTTCTTTCCCTTCAGTCATTGAAGCTTCATACATTTCATTAAAACGCTGTGGCTCTAATCCTGCTTCCTGAATAACGCTCATCATCTCTTGTTGTACCTTTTGGCTTTCTTGCTGAACCGCAGTATAAGCATCTACAAATTTGTCTAAATCAGCATCACTTACTGAAGATGTTTGTGCAAATGCAAAAACACTCATTAAAAAAGCACCGGTGAATAAAATTTTCTTTAACATAAATATTATTTTGATTTCAGCAATATTAATAAAACTAAAAGAGTCAATAAAGAATAAGACGTTAATATTAAACTAATTCAGTTTTTAATCGTTTTTCTTGGCTTTTTCCCATATTTCATCCATTTCAGCGAGCTTCATTTGCTTTAAACTCAATTTTTGAGCTTCTACCTCTTGTTCTAAATACTGAAATCTCTTCATAAATTTCTTGTTTGTTCGTTCCAAAGCGTTCTCAGGGTTGATTCCTAAAAAGCGAGCATAGTTAATCATTGAGAAAAGCACATCACCAAACTCAGCTTCCATTTTGTCTTGATTTGCTTTATCAATTTCAGCTGAAAACTCATCAAGCTCTTCTTTTACTTTTTCGAAAACCTGATCAGGAGTATCCCAGTCAAAACCAACTCCGGCAACTTTTTCCTGAATTCGACTTGCTTTAACCAATGCTGGCAGTGATCTTGGCACGCCTTCTAAAACTGATTTTTTTCCTTCTTTTAACTTGAGAGCTTCCCAATTCTTCTTAACGTCTTCTTCATTTTCAACCTTAACATCTCCATAAATATGTGGATGTCTATCAACTAATTTATTACATATGCGTTCTGCAACATCACTAAAATCAAATGTGTTTGTTTCACTAGCAATTTTGCTGTAAAAAACTAAGTGTAACAAAACATCACCGATTTCTTCCTTAATAGCTTCATCATCTTTATCAAGAATTGCATCACCAAGCTCATAAACTTCTTCAATGGTTAAATGCCTTAAAGACTCCATTGTTTGCTTACGATCCCAAGGGCATTTCTCACGTAAATCGTCCATGATATGTAACAAACGCTCAAATGATTTGAGTTGTTTTGATTTATCAGCTTTCATAAATTTATTATTTTAAAAGTAAAAAGCCTCAAAATCAAAATTCTGAGGCTTTATAAATATTATCTGTGTCGTTTCCTAACTTATTCAGTTTCTGTAGCTTCTTTTTCCTCAGCTTCACTTTCTTCAGAAAAATCTAACAAATCACGTGTTTGAAGTAAGTTATACCATTGTATCACCTTCTTGATATCACTTGGGTAAACACGATCTTCATCATATTCTGGTAAAACTTCAGAGAAATAAGACTTTAATTCTGTGATTGCAGATTTATGAGAAATAGCTTCCTTCCCTTCTTCTTTTTCTTTGATTTTTAGAAAAACTTCTTTTAAAGGAACTTCTTCTGTGTAAGTATATATTGCAATTTCACTTAAAATACTGACGTTGTTCTGAAGGTTAATTGGCATCTTTTTGTCATTCTCCAAAGACTTAATAATAAAGCCTCCTCTCGTTTTTGCCATTAATTCATATAAGCCAGGTTTTCCTGAAACTGCTAAGATTTTATCTAATTCCATATTTTTTATTTTACGCACAAATATGCGATATCAGTATTATTTTTCAAAATTTATTTGCGCTTTTTCAACTGTGGAAAACGCATTCGATAGTCCACTTTTACTTTACCTTTTGTAATATTATTGAGTTTGCCTTTGATCAATTTTCGTTTTAAACTTGAAAGTTTATCGGTAAACAAAATTCCTTCTATGTGATCATATTCATGTTGCACAACACGTGCTGCCAAACCTGATAATTCTTCAGTTTGCTTTTCAAAATTTTGATTATAATACTCAATCTTAATATTAGGCTGACGAAAAACGTCTTCTCTAACGTCAGGAATACTTAAGCAACCTTCATTAAAATCCCACTCATCACCATTTTCTTCTATAATAACCGGATTGATAAAAACACGTTTGAAGTCTTTCAAGTCTGTTTCTTCATTTTCAATTAAATCGTCATCTTCAGCAAATGGTGAAGCATCAATCACAAACAAGCGTATTGAAAGGCCTACTTGTGGCGCGGCTAAACCAACGCCATGTGCATTGTACATGCTTTCCCACATATTCTCAATTAAGGTATCAAGTTTGGGATAATCCTTTTGTATTTCTTTAGCTTTTCTCTTTAAAACAGGATCGCCATAGGCGACAATTGGTAAAATCATTACTGAAAATTTTGTAGTGCAAATTTAAACATTCTCTTAGATATCACACATGAATAGCAGATTTATCCTTCTGAGTAAATAGATTAATATAAGTAATTTTGCAAAATAATTGTTGCACTCACCTCATCAATTAGAGCTTTATTGCGACGTTTTTTCTGACTCAAACCAGAATCAATCATGGTTTGAAATGCCATTTTTGAAGTAAAACGTTCATCGATGCGTTCAATTTTTATGCTGGGAAAGATTTTGTTCAAATCTTCTACTAAAAAACCTATGTTCTTCTCAAGAGCCATCGGGTTTCCATCAATATGTTTAGGCTCTCCAATGACAATGACATCAACTTTGTTTTTATGAATATAATCTTTCAAAAAAGGCATCAGTTCTTTGGTTTCAACAGTTTTTAATCCAGAAGCAATCATCTTCATATCGTCAGTCACAGCAATTCCTGTGCGTTTTATTCCAAAGTCTAAAGCAAGTGCTTGCGCCATTGATATCATTTTTTACAAAGATAGCTTTTCAATTTCAATAGTAGAATTTACAAAATCTTATATTTGAAAAAAAATAGTGAAATGGAAGATTTAAAGCAAGTGATTTTAAAAGCTTGGGACAACAGAGATTTACTTAAAGATGAAAAAACCATTGCTTCGATTCGAGAAGTCATCAATAAAATTGACTCAGGTGAGTTAAGATGTGCAGAGCCTACTTCAGATGGTTGGCAGGTCAATGAATGGGTCAAAAAAGCTGTTGTTCTTTATTTCCCAATTCAAAAAATGGAAACTTTAGAAGCTGGTATTTTTGAATATCACGATAAAATGCCGCTTAAAACTGGTTATAAAGAAAAAGGAATTCGTGTTGTGCCAAACGCTGTTGCACGACACGGCGCTTACATTTCAAGCGGTGTGATTATGATGCCGAGTTATGTTAACATCGGTGCTTACGTTGACGAGGGAACCATGGTTGATACTTGGGCAACTGTTGGTAGTTGTGCACAAATTGGCAAAAACGTTCACCTCTCTGGTGGCGTCGGTATTGGTGGTGTTCTCGAACCTTTGCAAGCTTCACCAGTTATTATTGAAGACAATGCTTTTTTAGGATCAAGATGTATTGTTGTTGAAGGCATTCGTGTTGAAAAAGAGGCTGTTCTTGGTGCAAATGTTGTTTTAACGGCTTCTACAAAAATTATAGATGTCACTGGAGATTCACCTGTTGAAATTAAAGGGAGAGTTCCTGCGAGATCGGTTGTGATTCCTGGCAGTTATACCAAAAAATTCCCAGCTGGAGAATACCAAGTGCCTTGTGCATTAATTATTGGTCAACGTAAAGAAAGCACCAATAAAAAGACATCTTTGAACGACGCTTTAAGAACTTACGATGTCGCTGTCTAAACGATAAAATAAAAGCTGATTTATGAAAATACTTGTCATTCAACAAAAAATGATCGGAGATGTTTTGATCAGCAGTTTGATTTGTGAAAATTTAAAAAAGAATTTTCCTGAAGCAGAGGTTCACTATTTGGTCAATGCATTTTGTAAACCTGTGGTTCAGGGAAATCCTTATATCGACAAGTTCATTTTATTTGAAGATCAATTTAGAAAAAGTAAAACTGAATTGTTCAAGTTTTTAGGTTCTATTAAAAAAGAAAAATATACCCATGTTTTTGATGCTTACGGAAAGATAGAAAGCAATCTCGTCTCGCTTTTCAGCAAAGCTTCCTTTAAAGCAAGTTACTATAAGCCTTATACAAGCTGGATTTATCAGAAAACCTTCAAAGAATTGTCCGTTAATCATTCAGAAGCTGGCACTGCCATTGACAACAGAATAAAATTATTAAAAACTTTAAAAGATGTCAAGGTTTATAGCAATAAACCAAAAATATATCTGACTAAAGAAGAGAAAAATTCGGCTGCTGAAATTTTTAAAAATCATGGTTTATCAGGTCATAAAACTATTATGATTAGCTCAATGGGGAGTAATAATAGCAAGACTTATCCAATTGAATACATGGCGCAAGTTTTAGACTTTATGACTTCTCTAACTGATTTTAATCTGATCTTTAATTATTTACCACAGCAGAAAAAAGAAGTTCAAACATTATATGATCTCTGTTCTAAAAAAACACAACAAAAAATCAACCTTGAATTAACCGCTGAATCTTTAAGAGGATTTATGACGCTTTGCGATCAATGTAGAGCGATTATTGGCAATGAAGGTGGAACAATTAATATGGCTAAAGCTTTAGATGTGCCGAGTTTTGCAATATTTTCACCGTGGATTTTAAAAGATGGCTGGAACAGTTTTGAGAAAAATCATCCAAATGCTTCCGTGCATCTCAATGATTATAAACCTGACTTGTGTAAAGAACCAACTAAAATTTTAAAAGAAAAGTCATCTGAATTGTACCAAGCTTTTAAGCCTGAATTATTTCTACCTAAATTAGAGAGATTTATCAATCAGTATGTAAATTAAGACCATGGCTTGTTTTAATTCTTTTAAGAGATTTTGTTTCTGATCTAATAGCATCATTTTTCTGCCAAGCTTCATCAGTCACATAACCTCTTTCGTGCTCTAAATGAACAACAATTGCAAAATACCTGACGCGTTTTGCTTCTAAGCCAGCGTTTTCAAGCCTTTCGCCAAACTCTCTGTCTTCGCCTCCATATTTCATACGTTCATCAAAACCATTAACCGAAAGAATATCCTTCTTCCAAGCAGATGCATTCCCACCATTCCATGTGGCTTTTGTTGGCGTAATAAAATTCATTAAATGCGTGACACCCTTACTTTTACTGAGTTTTACATTCTTGAAATTAGACTTTAAACCTTTAGATTTTAACCAACCAATATCAAAGCATTCCTGAGAAATAATATCACTTTCGTCAATTAACTCAGAAATTTCCATCGTTAAAGGAAAGTGTCCCCCAGATAAAAATGTTGATTTTTCTCTATTCTCAATATGAGATTTTACAAAGTCTTTTCGAGGAATACAGTCGCCATCTGTGAAAATAAGATAATCTGTAGATGAAGCAATAATGGCTTTATTTAAGATTCGTGTTTTTTGAAAACCTTCATCAGGATGCCAAACATGATTAATAGTTAAATCGGTTTGTTTTTGAATCTCATCAAGCATTTCAGCTGTTTCTGGACCAGAACCATCATCAGCGATAACAATTTCAAAGCCCTTAAAATCTTGGCATGCATAGCCTATCAGAACTTTTCTTAACCATTCTGGTTTGTTGTATGTACTGATAATAACTGACGCTTGCATCTATTGAAAATTTTGACAAAAATAGAAGTTTAATTCAATTTAAGTTTGATTTTTAAAATGATTTAAGGTTTTAAAAATCAAAAATTATTTTAGAGACTCATAACAATAGTTTAGTTTTGCGTACTTTGTAGTTATTCAAAGTAAAACTTCTTAATGTCTCAAATTAAGCCTAAAATCACTGGACTGATTATCACACTTAATGAAGAAAGAAATATCAAATCTGTTATTGAAAATCTTCATTTTGTGGATGAAATCATTGTACTAGACTCATTTTCAACTGATAAAACAATTGAAATTATTAAGACATTTCCTCAAGTGAAGCTTTATCAAAATAAGTTTAAAAACTTTACAGATCAAAGAAATTTGGCACTTACTTATGCTGAAAATGACTGGATTCTTTTTCTTGATGCCGATGAAAGAATAACGCCTGAACTAAAAACTGAGATTTTAAATGAAATAGAAAAACCTCATACAGCTGATGCTTATTTTTTTAAAAGAAAATTTAAATTCAAAGACAAAAATCTTAACTTTAGTGGTTGGCAAACTGATAAGAATGTTCGATTATTTAAAAAATCCAAAGCTATTTACACCAAAGAAAGATTGGTTCATGAAATTTTATCAGTTAACGGCAGTACAAAAACTTTAAAAAACAAGCTGATTCATTATTCATATCTTGACTATCAATCCTACAAAGCAAAAATGATCAGTTATGCACATCTCAAAGCACAAGAACTACATCAAAAAGGCGTAAAACCTAACTTTTATCATTTTATCATCAAACCTGCTTATAGGTTTTTTCATAGCTACTTTATACGTCTTGGCATTTTGGATGGGAAAAAAGGAATCATTATCTGCTACCTCAATGCTTTAAGTGTTTATCACAGATACCCTGAACTCAAAAGATTAAATGCTTTACCTGAAAAATCGACTGCTTGATTATTTCTTCCAGAATTTAATTTTCTTTTTCAAACGTTGTTTACGATGAAACTTTGCTTGAAACTCAACCGTATAAAACCACATTTTTTCAAAAACTTCTTCAAAAGGTCGTTGAGATAGTTTAGCGTATTCATCACTCATGATTTCAACCATAATTTTGTGTGGCGTGAGTCTCCTCATATTACGCATACGCTCATCAAAATTTAAAGATCTAAAATTCATTCTGTTTAAATCTACCAACTTAAAGCCGTATGAATTTTCATTTTCAAAAATGAGCGTATTACCTGGAGAATGATCTAAAAACTCAACTTCTTTCTCATGTAAATCAAAAGAAAAAGCTGTAAAAGCTCTTAATATTTTCTCGTGATTATCTATTTCTGAATCGTGAACTAAGTCACGATAAGTATATTTTGGTTCATCATGAAAACTGATGTAATAAGAATCCTTTAAGCCTAAACCACCATAATTTTCAATATAAGCCACTGGTTTTGGCGTTCCAATACCTAAATCAGTAAGTTTATTTGCATACTCAAAAGATCGCTCAGCTTTAGAGTGTCGTATATATTTATAGGCAAATTGGTTCATTGCATTTGGCGTTTTGAAGGCTTTAATGTTTATTTTCTGCCCTTTAAAATCAAATAATTTGATCCGGTTTCTGTCACCATTTCCAAAATCTTCACCTGAGTTCTGAAAATTTTCGATGAAAGACAAGAGTTCTTCTTTGTCTTTTTGGTAAATCGGATTAAATACTGCTCGCATAATTTATTTAAAGTCGCAAATTTAGCTTGTATTTTAAAAACAAATTCTCTAAATACTTTAAAATATTGTTTTTATTTAGATTTCTGATTAATCTATAGGATATTTCAGGATTATCAATTGCATAAAGTTTAAGTATTTCAAATTGTTTAGCCTTTTTTATATTTATTTGATTATATTCTATAGCATTCAATTGCTTCAAATGCTTTTTAATCATCATTAACCCTTCTTCTCTAAAACCAAAGCACTTATGAAATCTCATAAATCTAAAAAAAGCAGAAATAGTAGTAATCTGAAGGTTTAGTATGTAAGCTCCTATAATAGATTTTTTCTTTGCATTATTTTCTTTTAAATAATAATTTAAATAAATATTATTAATAATAAAAATACAAGACTTAAGATTTTTTAATGTGTAATTTTTAGTTATTGAATGATAGTTAGCAATATTATAATAATAAGTAACTTTAGAATTAAAGATTATATTTTTGGCATAATACATGGTTTCAAAAAACCACATTTCATCTTCATGCAAAATTTTATCAATAAAATTTAAGTTTTTTGAAAAGATAAATTTTGAACTATAAAGCTTATTCCACACAACAATATCAAAAGGCTCTCTTAAAGAGAGTTCTAAAAAATCTAAATCACTTAATTCCCTATTAACTAACTTGTTATGCCTTAACTTTTTATTAATTTTTTTTGTTTGACCATATGTAGAAGCGTTTTTTCCAATGACGATATCAATATCGCTATTTGTTAATTTAATTAAATCATTTAAACATTCCTTATCAAGCAAATCATCAGAATCTAAAAAAAATATATATTCTCCCCTAACATGTTTAAGACCTTCATTTCGTGCAGAAGAAACACCTTTGTTTCTTATTGTAACTAGCTTAAAGCGAATGTCCTTTTTTATCCATAAGTTAACTTTTTCTTCTGTTCCATCTGTACTACCATCATTAATAATAATGCACTCCCAATATAAATAAGATTGGTTTAATACGCTATTTAATACATTATCAATAAAATCACTAGCATTATAACTAGGTATTATAATACTAATTAGTTTTTTTAAAAATCTATCATTATTCACCATTATTATATTTATTTTACTTTAGCAAAATACATTTATATAAACAAAATATTAGTGAAACATGAGAAAAATTAAAGTTGGATTTTTATTATCTTACGATTACAATAGATTAAAAAAATCTATTCCAGCAGTTTATAAATATTCCGATGCTATTTATTTGGCAATAGATAAAAATTTAAGAACTTGGTCGGGTGAAGTTTTTGTTATCGATAATAATTTTTTCTTATGGTTAAAGAAATTTGATACAGAAAATAAGATTATCATTTACAAAGATAACTTTTTTAAACCAGAACTTTCTCCCATACAAAATGACACTAGAGAACGTCATATGCTATCTATAAAAATGGGTATAGGGAATTGGCTTATTCAAATAGATGCTGACGAAATATTTATAGACTTTAAAAAATTTATTGATACATTGAGAAAGTATGATCACTATTTAAAAAAACCTAAAACTAACCCAATACAAGTTTCAGGTTTTTTAATAAATATCTATAAATATTTAGATGATGGAATTTTATATGTAAAAAAACCCACAAAAGTTCTTTTAGCTACTAATTTTCCCAATTACAAGTTGGCTCGTAAAACTAAAGAACGAATAATTTACACAGATAATCTATTAATTCATGAAAGCTTATCCAGAGATGAAGAGGAACTAAAATTTAAATTAAATAATTGGGGCCACACTAATGAGCTTAATAAAAGTTTTTTTTGTAAATGGAAAAGTGCTAATAAATACAATTATCATAAAATTAAAAATACATTTTATTTAGATCCTAAAGTTTGGAAAGATTTAGAGTACTTTAATCAAAAAGATCTTAATGAATTTAAAAAAACAATACACAAAACTTCAAATTTAAGAATATCTAAAGTGTACTTAATTAGAAAAAATTTCGGCCAATGGTTTAAGCATCTTAAAATTTTCAAATAAAAAACTTAGGTATCAGTAAATTCCTGCTAATAGTATTATTAATTTTACTCACAAATTACATTAAATTGAATATCAAAATGTCTAATGTTACGAAATCAAGTCTTATTACACCAACTTATAATTGGCCCGAAGCGCTTGAACTTTTGTTACTCAGTATTTTAGATCAAACTCAACTACCTGACGAAGTGATTGTTGCTGATGATGGTTCAACTGAAGAAACTAAAAATTTAATTGAAAAGTTTCAAAAGAATTTTCCAGTGCCACTAATTCACGTTTGGCATGAAGACAAAGCAAATCGCAAGCCTCGTATTATGAATCAAGCGATTGCTAAGGCTAAATATCCTTATATTGTTGAAATTGATGGTGACATTATTATGCATAAAAATTTTGTAAAAGATCATCTAAATTTCGCAAAAAAAGGACTTTACCTATATGGTTCAAGAGCAAACATTCAAGAGGAATATCTTGAAGAATTGATCGAAAAAAAACAAATCCATTTTAATTATTTCTCAAAAGGAATTAAAAAACGCGGACGAACGTTGTATTTTCCAGCACTAACAAATATCTATAAACCTGTTGATGAACGCTCTCGAAAATTACGCGGATGCAATATGTCTTTTTGGCGAGAAGATTTTATCAAAGTAAATGGTTTCAATGAAAATCTTGTTGGCTGGGGAATCGATGATTCTGAAATGATTCAGCGATTGCATAATATTGGTATCAAAGGTAAGCGCCTTAAATTTGCAGGGATTGCTTATCATATTTATCATAAAGAACAATCAAAATCTCATATTGATATCAACAGAGAAATTGAAGAACAAACTACTGAGAAAAAACTGACTTATTGCGAAAAAGGCGTTGATCAGTTTTTATAAATATTTTTTAAGAAAAAAATATTTGACTGCTTTGATGACTAACTATATAAAATATGCTAAATTACCATTTGACAATAAGCTCTAAAAAAAGAAAAAATAACATTATTAATGAGATTCTAAATCAACCTATTAATAATAATGGAGTAGTTAATATTCATCGATTGAACCCTAATAACATTGGAGATTATTATTGTGCACCTCACCAATTTTTTAAAAAATTAGAACATAAAGCTCTAGACATTTCAGATTTAAGATCAAGAAAAAAAAGTGTTACAGATAATTTCAAAAATGAAATATTACAGAAAAGTTTAATAATAGGTGGTGGCGGACTATTTAACATCAAACATTTTAACTTACAAATGGAAATGTTTGAATCTTTAAGCAAAAAGGGGAAAAAGATTGTCATATGGGGAGCTGGTCATAACGAAATTGATTATCAAAAATATTTAAAAACCAATCAATACTGGATTGATACAAGTAATTTCGGCCTAACAGGAACTAGAGACTATGCAAATAATCAAAAAGATTTTTGGATACCTTGTGTGAGTTGTTTAGATTCTTCTTTCGATAAAGAGTATACCATAAAACACGATATTGGTCTACTTTTTAATCATAAGTCAATAAAAGATAATGACTTGAAAAATAAATTTAAACACTTTCCTATTTCATCTAACACAACAGATATGAACGAAATGATTGAGTTTATTGGGTCTTCTGACACTTTGGTTACAAACGTATTGGGCTATTCTAATGAAAAGAAAGGTTATTGCAATACCTACTACATCTAAATTTTTTGATTTCAAATATAAAATTCCGATTTCAACATTTGACGATTTTAAAAGTGAAATTAGTAATACAAAAGTTTTTGATAATGTGCTTGAAGAATGTAGAGAATTAAACATTAAATTTTCAAAAAAAGCTTTTGAATATCTTGAAATCTAAAAAAATATCATATTGTTCTTAAATTGTAAGCACACCAAAAACATAATTTTCTAGATCATTTTTGTTTAAATTTGTCACCAAATTAAAGAGTTGTTGCTCGTTGCCTCCCCATATTTTTGCACCAGTAACGTGTAAAACCTTCATTTAATTTTTTTTGTAAATTTTAGCATTTTATCCACTTTATGCAAGCAGAATTAAAAAAATCAGTACAAATTCTTGAAGATGGTAAACTCCTCCTCTATCCATCGGATACGGTCTGGGGAATCGGTTGTGATGCAACAAACCCTGATGCCGTCCAGAAGGTATATAATCTTAAACAAAGAGACGATTCCAAAGCCTTGATCTGTTTGGTCTCCAGCATAGAGATGCTAAAAGATTATGTTGAAAATGTACCAGCTGAGGCTATTGAAATCATTTTAAAAAACACAAAAAAGCCAACAACAATTATTTATTACGCCAATGAAAAATTGGCGCAAAATCTTTTAGCTGAAGACAATTCGGTAGCTGTTCGTGTCAGTCAATCAGAGTTTTGTCAACGCCTCATTAATAATTTTGGTAAACCTATCATTTCAACCTCAGCAAACATCAGTGGCGTTTCAACACCTCAAAATTATAATGAAATACAGCCTGAAATTTTAAAAGGCGTTGACTATGTTGTAAATTTGCAAAAATCTAAAAAAAATGCGCAGCCTTCTCAAATTTTAAAGATTGATAAGTCTGGACAAATTCACGTGATTCGACCATAAATATGTCTGATAATAACTATTCCAACGCTCTTGAACATGAGATTTTTAACTACATCACAAAAGCTGCTGACCACCTAAAAGTTGATACTTATGTGATTGGCGGTTTTGTAAGAGATTTTTTCCTGAAACGTCAAAACAAAATGGACATTGATATTGTCTGTGTTGGCGATGGCATTGCATTAGCAAAAGAAGTCGCAAGTTTATTGCCTAATAAACCTAAAGTACAAGTTTTTAAAACTTTCGGAACGGCAATGTTAAAAGCTTTTGACCTGGAAATTGAGTTTGTCGGTGCGCGAAAAGAATCCTATTCTGAAGATAGCAGAAAGCCCAGTGTTGAAAAAGGAAGTTTAAGTGATGACCAAAATCGTCGTGACTTCACAATTAATGCTTTGGCACTTCAGCTCAATTCAGAAAAATTTGGAGAATTACTCGATCCTTTTGATGGTTTAGAGCATCTCAAACAACAACTCATCATCACGCCGTTAGATCCCGATGAAACCTATTCTGACGATCCTTTGCGTATGTTGAGAGCAATTCGTTTTTCAGCGCAACTTAACTTTTTTATCGATCCAAAATCTTTAGAGTCTATTGAGAAGAATGCTGAGCGTTTAAAGATTATTTCTAACGAACGCATCGTTACTGAAATCAATAAAATACTATTGACAGAAAAACCTTCAACAGGTTTTAAACTGCTTCATAAAACAAAACTATTGCCACTCATTCTGCCTGAATTAACAGCTCTTGAAGGTATTGATGAAAAAGATGGTCAAAAACATAAAGACAACTTTTGGCACACCTTAGAAGTTGTCGATAATATTTCTCAAGAAACAAACAACCTTTGGTTACGCTGGGCTGCTTTACTTCATGATATTGGCAAAGCGCCGACAAAACGTTTTAGTAAACGTGTGGGTTGGACTTTCCACGGACATGAATTTGTTGGTTCAAAAATGGTTTATAAATTATTCAAACGTCTTAAAATGCCGTTGAATGATAAAATGAAACTTGTTCAAAAACTTGTTTTATTAAGCTCAAGACCTATTGCCATTGTTGACGATAACGTGACTGATTCTGCTGTAAGACGCTTAATATTAGACGCTGGAGATTATTTTGAAGATTTAATGATGCTTTGCGAAGCAGATATCACAACCAAAAACCCGAAGCGTTATAAAAAATATCATAATAACTTCAAGATTGTAAGACAACGCGTGAGGGATGTTGAAGAACGCGACCACATTCGTAATTTTCAACCACCAATTTCTGGGCAAGAAATCATGACTATTTTTGATATTAAACCTTGTCGTGAAGTTGGTATCATCAAGGATACAATTAAAGAAGCTATTTTAGAAGGCGACATCCCAAATGAATATGATGCTGCTTATCAATTTATGCTAAATAAGGCTCAAGAACTAGGACTCAAACAGAAAGCATAAATTTCTTAAAAATAAGTGAAACAAATTAAAGATTGAGATACATTAATTTGCTTAAGTGTAACTTTGTGTGATCTTAATAAAATCGGTCAATGGCAACAAAAAGAAAAGACAACAAAACGGTTATCGCTTGGTTAATTACTGGCTGCGTTTTATTGTTTATTATGGTTTTAGTGGGTGGTATTACCCGACTCACAGACTCTGGTTTATCAATGTCTAATTACAAATTAATTTCAGGCACAATACCGCCAATATCTGATGCTGAATGGCAGGACGCCTTTGAACATTATAAACAGTTTCCTGAATACAATGCTTACAACACACATTTTGAGTTAGAAGATTTTAAAGCAATTTATTTCTGGGAATGGTTCCACAGAGTTTTAGGACGCTTAATCGGTTTGGTTTTTATCATTCCTTTCCTCTACTTTTTATTGACAAAACAATTAACAAAGTCAACGATTAAAAAATCTATCGGACTTCTCATGCTCGGAGGATTTCAAGGTTTTTTAGGTTGGTTTATGGTTAAAAGTGGTTTAGTCGATCAACCTGATGTCAGTCATTTTAGATTAGCAGCTCACTTAACAACAGCTTTTATAACTTTTGCTTTAACGCTTTGGGTGGCTTTAGATCTGGTTTATCCTCATCGAAAACCAGCAATCAAACCGATGAAGAATTGGATTATTGCAGGAATTTCCATCTTATTAATTCAAATAATTTATGGCGGTTTTGTCGCTGGCTTAAAAGCTGGACTTTTACACAACCATTGGCCAATGATGAATGAAGGTATGTTTATGCACGATACCGTTTATTTACTAGAACCATTTTATAGAAATTTGATTGAAAACCCTAGCGGCATTCAGTTTATCCACAGAACATTGGCTTATATCGTCGTGCTATTTGTCTTTATCATTTGGTTTAAATCTAGACAATTCAGAATAAATTCAACTCAAAAATTCAGCGTGAATATTCTTGTCATTTTAGTGTTTATGCAATTTGCACTTGGTGTTTATACAATTCTATATAAAGTTCCGCTTTCACTAGGATTAGCGCATCAAATAGGTGCTTTTTTCTTAATTTCAGCAATGGTTTTTTCGTTGCATAGATTTAGTAAGTAAACAGAAAAAGTAGCATTGATATATAAAATGTCAGTTCAAAAATTAATCATAAAATTAAATGCAACTTTTCTATTCTAGATTTTATTAAGAACTTTGCAACTCAAATTTTAAAACTGAGAAGTTCAACTTTAAACTTTCTTCGTTATTTAAATTTTATTACTTATCACTGCTTAAAAAGCAAAAAGTATCATCAATAAAAAGAGCTTCATGATTTTTAAATTTAGAATAATACTTGACACTTTAGACGACGTTTTTAGAGATATTGAAATCAGAAAAACCGATACGCTTGAAGATTTACACAATGCTATTGTTCAAGCTTTTGGATTTGACGGAACCGAAATGGCTTCATTTTACAAAAGTGATGAAGAATGGAATCAAGGCGAAGAAATTGTTTTACACGATATGAGCGGTGGCGAAGAATCAGTGTTGATGATGAACGAAACACCAATTGAAGATGCTTTTTCTGAAGATAACACGAAAATGATTTTTGTTTACGACTTCTTCAGCATGTGGACGTTTTATGTTGAATTAGCTGACATTGCTGAACCAATTGATGGCCAAGATTATCCTAACCTTATGTTTGCCCAAGGTCATTTACCAGAAAATCCACCTGAAAAAAGTTTTGAAGCAGAGAAGCTTGATGAAGACAATGATTTTGACGACAATGAAAGTTTTAATGATAGCTTTGAGAGTCTAGATGATTTTGATTTCGATCAAAACTGGAATTAATCAACATTATTTTTTTACTGATATCATCAGTCCTAACAATTGTTATTTTTGGAGTTTAATCAAGATGAAAATCTGTTTTAAATTTCGATATTTAACCAAAAAATCCTTCTATGTTAAATTTATATAGTGCACGAATTGAAAGCATGTCAATACATCGTGTTGGTAATAAAAGCCGCAACGAAAGTTTATTTCTTTCAGAAGAACCTTTCGAACTTTCTGATGAATTAACACCTTTAATCAAAGAGTATTTCCTTAAATCTTTCAGAGATAAAGAAGAAAACTACTATCAGTTCGTTCATGAAACAGATTTAGAGTTTCATAATCTCTACAATTTGGCAAATGAGATTTTTAATAATCCATCAAAAACGCATGAGATTTCCAAAAAGATCACAACTTACCTTTTTGAACAATCGATGCATCAACATATTAAAGGAGGAGAAGTTTATGTGGTTTATTTTGAAAATGTTTTAGTTGATAACGAAAAAGTGAATGCCATTGGCATTTTTAAATCGGAATTAAAACACGATTTCTTACAATTTGAAGAAAACCAAAACAACCTCGATTTAATTTTGCAACAAGGGGTTTACCTTAATAAACTTGACAAAGGCGCGTTGATTTTAGAAACCGAAAAAGAGCAAGGCTACAAAGTTCTTTCTGTTGACTCTAATAAATACGATACTAAATATTGGCTAGAACAGTTTTTAGGCGTTGACTTTTTTGAGGATGAAAATTTCTACACCAAAAAATATCTGAAATTTTGTGAGAACTTCGCCAAAGATGTGGTTTTACCAGCTGAAGATAAACAACAAGAGGTGATGTTTATGAATAAAGCCATGAATCACTTTGCTTCTAACGATAACTTTAACGAGCAAGAATTTTTAAAAGATGTGATTGAAAATCCAGACTTAGAACCTGAGTTTCAAAATTATAAAACTGAGCAAGCCCCTAAATACAAAATTGAAGATCTGGCTGAATTTCCAATCTCAAATACGGCTGTGACGGCTGCTCGTAAAAAAATAAAAAGCGTGATAAATTTAGATACAAATGTTCAAATTAAAATGGACTTTGTCAATGGTAATAGCGCTGATAAATATATTGAAAAAGGTTGGGACGAAGACAGACAGATGTATTACTACCTCGTTTATTTCAATAAAGAAGAAAAGAAATAGGAATCAACTTCTAATAGATTCTAAAAATTTAAAAAGCATCAAATCATTAAGGTTTGATGCTTTTTTGGTTAAACAAATAATAACATATAAAATAAATTTCACTCTTAAAGTTAAAAAAACTAAGTTTGTTTAACTCAGTAAATGATTTATGATGACAAAAGCAAAATTCTACTTTTTTCTCTTTTTTATATTTTCTATTCAAGCCTTCAGTCAGGAAACTGAAACAACACCAATCATCCACACTGTCATTTCAAGTGGTGTTGGCTTAGGAACTGTACTTGCCATTGTAACATCATGGGAAAGAAATAAATCAGTTTTACTGGCTTTTCTGCACGGAATTTTCAGTTGGCTTTATGTGATCTATTTTGTAATCACAAGAAAAAAAAGCGAGCGTAAATAATAGGTTTTTTAGCCTTTAAAATATCAATATGAAAATAAAATACTTATTCGTTTTTGTCGTCGTTTTTCTATTTTTCAAAACGAATGCACAAAATTTACGCGGAACTATTCTGGATAAATCAACTCAAGAAACTATTCCATTTGCGACAATTCAGTATGGCAAAAATAATGGTGTTATCAGTAATATTGAAGGCAAATTTAGCGTTGACACCACCAGAACTCGCAACATAGATAGTTTAAAAATATCTAGCATGGGTTTTGAAACTTTCAGTTTGGCTTTAGTAGGTTTTAGAGATAACGATAGTATTTACTTGACACCAGCCATCAATGAATTGTCAGAGGTTTTTTTGAGAGATGAAAATTTAACTGCTAGAGAATTAATTGATCTTTTTATTAAAAATAAAGACAGTAATTACGTGACTGATGCGAACCAGCTTCAAGTTTTTCAAAGAACAGAATACAAAACAAAATTTAAAGATTACGGCTTTGAACTTACAAAAGCCAATTACATCAAAAAATCGACACGAAAAGAAATTAACAGAGATTTAGAGGAAACCTCAAAGACAGTTATCGGCTCAAACACGACATATTTCAGGGAAAGATTAGTTGATGTCTATCTCAACGAGAAAGATTCTTTAAAGATTATTCCACAAAAAGCTATTAAAATTGTTTCGTCGGATGCTGACCAAGACATTGAAGAAATTCAAACCAAAGCTTTTAAAAAAATATTTGAAAAATTAGAAAATTCCAATAGTTTTAAAGTGAGAACTTTTATCATCACAGTTGAAGATTCCTTGGATTTATCAAAAATCAATAAACAACTGGAAAAAAGAGTTGATAGCACGAAAACGAAAAATATCAGAAATTCCTATAAAAGTTTTTTACCTCAACTAAATTTCAAAACAGGATTGTTTGAACCACTATCTGAAGTTGATGATTACAGTTTTGAAATTGAAGATGTCACAAGTTTTAATGGAGAAATGGTCTATATCATCAATTTTGAACCAGACAGAAACCGAGCAAAATACAGAGGAAAACTTTACATCACAGCAGAAAATTATAGCATTGTCAAATTTGAGAGACAGCTTATTGAAGGCAAAAGTGAACAAAAATTAAATCTTAAGTTTCTATTCGGTGTAAAATTCGATAGCTATAGAAATGATTTAGAAATGATGTATTTCAAAAATGCTGAAGGCAAATATTATCCAAAATATATCAAACAGACCGATGGACAGTATTTCTATGTCGATAGAAAGTTTATTTTTAAAGAAAATGAGGACAACCGTCGAGAAAGAATGAAATTTAAATTAAACATTTTAGCTGAAGTCAATAACTTTACCTCTGATGAATTTTTTATTATTTCAGAAAATAAAATAAACAAAAATCAATTTGATGAGATTAAAGAAAACGAAGGCATCATCATCAAAGAGTTTGATCGCTATCCTTCTTCTTTCTGGAAAAACTATAATGTTATTGAAGCCACAGATAAATTAAAAAACTATGAGTAAGTTTAAATAATTCCCTGATAAAATGATCACTAACTCTAAGTTTTGAGTTAAAATTAAGAACTCTACTCTACTCTGATTTGTATCTTTACAAGTTCTAAAAAAAGAACGAAATATGAGTCAGGACAATCCATTATTACAACATTTTGAATACCCTCCTTTTTCAAAAATAAAAAACGAACACTTTAAACCTGCCATTGAGCAAGCGCTTAAAGATGCAAGAAAAGATATCACTACCATCGCTGAACAAAGCGCTGAACCTACTTTTAAAAATACACTTGAAGCGCTTGAATTTGCTGGCGATCAGTTAGGCAAAGTCACACGTATTTTCTTTAATTTAAATTCAGCTGAAACGAATCCTGAGATTCAAAAAACAGCGCAGGAAGTTTCTCCTTTACTGAGTGAGTTTTCAAATGATTTGCTTTTAAACGAAAAATTATTCGCGCGAATCAAATCTATTTACAATCAAAAGAGCGAACTTGATTTAAACGACGAACAAGAAAGATTATTAGATAAAGTTTATAAAAACTTCACTCGCAACGGTGCAAATTTAGAAAAAGAAAAACAGGCACAGCTTCGTGATATTGATAAACAATTGTCTCAACTTTCATTACAATTTGGAGAAAATGTTTTAGCAGAAACCAATGCTTTTGAACTTCATATTGAAGATGAAAAAGAGCTTGATGGTGTTCCAGAATCAGTAAAAGATTCAGCACAAGCACTTGCAAAAGAAAAAGAAGTTTCGGGTTATATCTTAACACTTGATTTCCCAACTTACCTGCCTGTGATGAAGTTTGCAAAAAACAGAAGTCTCAGAGAAAAAATGCTCAAAGGTATTGGTGCTAAAGCCTTCAAAGACAATGAATACAACAATACTGAAAATGTTTTAAAAATCGTCAAACTCAGGTATGAACGCGCGCAATTATTAGGTTTTGAAACACATGCCGATTTTGTTCTTCAAGAACGCATGGCAAAAACTCCTGAAAATGTGATGTCGTTTTTAAATGAAATCTTGACAAAAGCAAAACCAGCTGCGATTAAAGAATTTGATGAATTAAAATCTTTCGCAGAAAAAACTGATCAAATAACAGATTTTCAAAAATGGGATCAAGCTTATTATTCTGAAAAACTCAAGCAAGAAAAATTCGACTTAAATGAAGATGAACTCAAAGAGTATTTTGAATTAAATAATGTGATTGACGGACTTTTTAAAGTTGCGCACAAACTTTACCAAGTCAATTTTAAAAAAAATAAAACCATTGATGTTTATCATGAAGATGTTCTTGTTTTTGATGTGACTGATGATAATGGAAAATTTTTAGCCACTTTTTATGCTGACTTCCATCCACGTGCTGGAAAACGTGATGGCGCATGGATGACTACCTACAAAGATCAATATGTCAAAGATGGAAAAGAAGAACGCCCACAAGTATCCATTGTTTGTAATTTCACAAAACCATCAGCAAAGCAACCGTCATTGTTGACTTTCATGGAAGTCACAACATTGTTTCACGAGTTTGGTCACGCTTTACACGCGATGCTTGCTAACACTGTTTACCCTTCATTATCTGGTGCATCGGTTTATTGGGATTTTGTAGAACTTCCTAGCCAATTAATGGAAAATTGGTGTTACGAACACGAAGCACTTGAATTGTTTGCAAAGCATTACAAAACTGAAGAAGTTATCCCGCAGGAATTGATTGAAAAAATCAGAAAATCTTCAAACTTTATGGAAGGCTTGCAAACCATCAGACAGGTAAGTTTTGGGCAATTAGATATGTCTTGGCATAACCTTAATCCAAGCAAAATCACTGATGTGAAAGCTCATGAAAATAAAGCATTCAAAGAAACTTCTCTCCTACCCGATATTCCGACAAACTGTATGAGCACAGCTTTTGGACATATTTTTCAAGGTGGTTATTCTGCAGGTTATTATTCTTATAAATGGGCTGAAGTTTTGGATGCAGATGCATTCGAATTGTTTAAAGAAAAAGGAATTTTTGATTCAGAAACAGCTCAGAAATTTAAAGAAAATGTCTTACAGCAAGGCGGCACAAAAGATCCGATGGAACTGTACAAAAACTTTAGAGGACAAGAACCAAACCCTGATGCTTTATTGAGGCGTGCTGGTTTACTTGAAAATAAGAAATAGATAATTTTTAATAATTAAAGCTGCTTTAGAAGTATATTTACATTCTAAAGCAGCTTTTTTATTCTGATAATAAATGCTGAAAACTTTCTCTTAGTTTTTTCAACTTAGGCTCAATGATCAATTGGCAATATCTGAATTCAGTATTATTTTGATAAAAGTTTTGATGTTCAAATTCAGCAACATAAAATTCTTTAGCAGCTGAAAGTTTTGTCACTATTTTTCCATCAAAAACATTCTCATTTAATTTTTTAATCACAGCTTCAGCAATTTCTTTCTGTTGTGCATCATGGTAAAATATTTCGCTGCGATATTGCTCACCTACATCATAACCCTGACGATTTAGAGTTGTTGGATCGTGAGTTGTAAAAAAAACATGCAAAAGCGTTTCGTAATCAATTTTTGTATCATCATAATCAAGTTGAATCGCCTCAGCGTGACCAGTTCTTCCCATCACGACTTCTCGATAAGGCGGATTTTTAATTTGACCACCTGTAAAACCAGATTCAATATTTTCGACAAATTTAAGGTGTTGGAAAACAGCTTCAGTACACCAAAAACAGCCATTAGCAAAAGTTGCTTTTTTCATAATAATAAAATTAGATTTCAAAGTTCTTACAAAATTAATGAGCAAAGACCAGGCTCTTTAGGAATTAACGATAAATTAGTAGCCGATAAAGGAGGCTTTTAAAAATATTATTAAGAATTTTGAAGAAGAAATTAATCTCATGATAAAGGCGAAAAATATCTTTAAGCATTACAAAGATCTCAGGGTTTTAAATGGTGTAAATATTGATGTGAAGAAAAGTGAAGTCATATCAATTGTTGGTGCTTCAGGTGCAGGAAAAACGACTCTGCTTCAAATTTTGGGAAGCCTTGAAAAAGCTGATCAAAAAGATGAAACATCAATCATTGTTAATGGTACAGATTTAACGCAACTTAAAGAAAAAAAACTCGCCAAATTCAGAAATGAAAACATCGGATTTATTTTTCAGTTTCATCAGCTTTTACCAGAATTTTCAGCGCTAGAAAACGTTTGCATTCCTGCATTTATTAAAAAAACTCCTACAGCTAAAGCTGAAAAAAGAGCTTTGGAGCTCTTGAAATTTTTAGGCCTTGAAGATCGCGCTCAACATAAACCAAATGAATTAAGCGGTGGTGAACAACAACGTGTGGCTGTTGCTAGAGCTTTGATTAATGAACCTGCTGTGATTTTTGCTGATGAACCTTCAGGAAATTTAGACTCAAAATCTGCTGAAAATTTGCATCAACTTTTCTTCGATTTAAGAGATCAATTTGGGCAAACTTTTGTAATTGTCACGCACAATGAAGAGTTAGCAGATTTAGCCGATAGAAAATTGACGATGCAGGATGGACAAATTGTAGAAGATTGAAATATGACATCAAAAGAACTTCAATCTTTCCTTGATGAAAAAGTTGAACTTTACAATAGACCGAAGTTTATCACCACTGATCCTATTAATATACCACATCAATTTCAGAAAAAAGAAGATATTGAAATTGCAGGTTTTTTGATTGCAACAATTGCTTGGGGCAACAGAAAATCAATTTTAAAAAATGGGCAAAAACTGCTTCAAATTCTGGATTATGAGCCACATGATTTTATTTTAAATCACACAAAAAATGATCTCAAAGCTTGTGATGGATTCGTCCATAGAACATTTAATGCCGAAGATTTAAAATATTTTTTAACAGCATTAAAATCACTCTATCAAAAACATAAGTCACTTGAAAATGTATTTGCACAACATCTTCCACAGAAAAATTTACAAGAAAGCATTCATCATTTTAAAAAAGAATTCTTCAGTTTACCACATCAAAAAAGAACTGAAAAACATGTGAGCGATCCCTTAAAAAAATCAGCTGCGAAACGCATTAATATGTATTTAAGGTGGATGGTAAGGCAAGATTCAAAAGGTGTTGATTTTGGTTTATGGACAAAGATAAGTCCGAGTCAACTCTCCTGCCCTTTGGATGTTCATTCAGGTCGCGTTGCCAGAAAACTGGGCTTATTAAATCGTAAACAAAACGATGCGAAAGCAGTTTTGGAACTCGACAACAATTTAAAAAAATTAGACCCTAAAGATCCTGTTAAGTATGATTTTGCTCTTTTTGGGTTAGGTGTTTTCGAAGCTTTTTAAAATTGATAATTCTCAATATATAGAGTTGAACAATTCTTAAAGTTCGAAAAATAAGTTTATCGTATCGTAAATTTCGTTTTACTTTATAGATTCATCAATTATTTAAATAAATTGAGATTATCTAACCAACAACTAAAGGAAATCTTACAAAAGCCAGAAGAGTTTATTGATATGGCAAACCTTGTTTATATCAACGATGAAGATTTATGCATCACAAGACATAAACACGGGCGTGGTTTTTATTACAAAGATAAATCTGGACAAAAAATAACTCAAGCTGATGAGAAAAAACGCATTAAAGCTTTAGTCATTCCTCCCAATTGGAAAGATGTTAGAATCACAAGTATCATAAATGGTCACTTACAAGCTGTTGGTAGAGATGATAAAAAAAGAAAGGTTTATCTCTATCATCAATCTTGGACAGAGTTTAAAAATCAAACCAAGTTTTATAAAATGCTCGCTTTCGGAAATCAATTGACGAAAATAAGAAAACAAGTAGAGAAAGATTTGAGTTTAAAAGGTATGCCAAAGCAAAAAGTGACTGCTTTAGTGATACGTTTAATGGAAGAAACACACATCAGGATTGGGAATCATTATTATGCGCAAAAAAATAAAACTTACGGTTTATCGACATTGCGTTCAAAACACGTTAACATCAGTAAAGATTTATTGGCTTTGGATTTCATCGGTAAAAAAGGCAAAGAACACCATATAGAAATTACAGATAAAAATTTGATTGAACTGGTTCAAAATTGTGAAGAAATCCCAGGCTGGGAATTATTCAAATATTATGATGAAACTGGTGATAAACAAATTATTGACAGCGGTTTAGTTAATGAATATATACAGAATAGTTGTGGCGAATTTTTCTCAGCAAAAGACTTTAGAACTTGGGCAGCGACTAAAATTTATTTTGAAACACTTAAGGATTTTGATATGACTGAAGATGAAAAAGAGCAACAAAAAAATATTATTTCAGCTTTAGACGAAGCTGCAGAGGCCTTAGGCAATACAAGAGCTGTTTGTAAAAGTTATTACTTGCATCCCAGTGGTTACGGAGAAATATCTTGATGGGAGTATTAAAACTTATTTTGATCAAGTTGATAAACGAGACGAAAACCAAAACTCAAGTTTATCAAATACTGAAATAATATTAATTGAACTCATAAAAGATTTCGAACTTGATTTGTCTCATTAATATTTTCACTGTTTAAGCTTCTTTAATTTATCTATTTCCCTTAAGTTTAATAAATTATAATAATTAAATTTAATCATTTTCAAAAATGAAATTATAGTTTCAAATTAAACCCTCATGAATTTTACTTTAAAAGTTTTATCATTCTGTGCTGCCTTATTCATAATTGCGTTTAATTCATATTCTCAGTCTCAAGACTCAACATCAAGACCTCTGATATCATTAGATAAAATTAAATTTTTAGAAAATATCGATATGACTTTTGATATGCGAATGGGAATGCAGGCCTATACTTTTAGAGGTGGTGATAAATATTACAACGGAGTACAATTTAAAAATGAACATACCGCACTTGGTATTTCTGCTAAAGTTCATGAAAAAGTTGATTTACATTTCAGAAATCGTTTTAATAAAGGAAGTGATGTTCAAACGCTTGATCAATTGGGCAGTAACATCGAGTTGGCTTATATCAATGTCAAAGCTAGCGATCAATTGAATATTTTACTTGGTAAAATGACTACCTTTTATGGTGGTTACGAGTATCAATATAGCGCCATGAATATTCTGGAATATAATGATATTTACAGTAGAGCTTTGGCTTATGTGACTGGAGCTGGGATAAGATTTCAAGCTTTTGAAAATCAGAATTTTGGCTTGCAAATCTTAAATTCTCGAACAATGCATTATGACGATTTGTATGGCGATATTGCTGCTAACAACATAGAGGAACCTGACTGGCCTGTTGCTGTTGTTGGGAACTGGAATGGTCGTTTCTTTGATGGTAAGTTACAAACAAACTACAGTGCCAGTTATTCAAATCAAGTCAAAAGCAGAGGAACATATTTCTTTACAGTTGGCCACAAATATCAAAGCAAAAAATTCTCAATCATGTATGATTTTGAGTACAGCTATGAACAAATCGATACAAAAGGAATCATGACAGATATTATTCAAAACGATAATGTTGCTGAAGACGTCAGATATATTGAAAACTGGATGCGAGCAGAATATCAATTTAATGATAAGTTTAAAGGCTTGTTGACCTTAATGACAAGTAGTGCATACGGAAATTTTGAAAATGAGAAAGATCATACAAGAACAAGTTATGGTGTTATCCCAACGCTGTATTTCAGTCCATTTAAAGACATTGATATTAGGTTTTACATCGCTTATATCGGTTGTTATTATGATTACACTGACTATGCAAAAGAAACTTTTAATGTATCAAATTACAATAAAAATGAAGCCAGAATAGGCTTTATAGCACCTTTTAAAATTCTGTAAACATCTTAATTTTCAGCTTTATTTTAAAGCAATATGAAGTTGAATCAATGATGAGAATTTTTCGTAAATTGCGCATATATTTTTAAACTATGCAGTCATCTCCCCTAACCTTAAAAGAGCAAAAGCGAATAGAAGCTCTCAAATCATTGAATATACTTGATTCAGAAAACGAGCGAGAGTATGATGATATTACAGATTTAGCTGCTGCAATTTGTGACACACCAATTGCAATTGTGTCTTTAGTTGACAGACATAGGCAATGGTTTAAAGCTAAAATAGGTATTGACATTTGTGAAGTAGACCGTGAGCACTCCTTCTGTACACATGCTATTGAGAATCCATACGAAATTATGGAAGTTAATGATGCAAGATTAGATCCTCGTTTTAAAGATAATCCATACACTTTTGGTGACGATGCAATTATCTTTTATGCTGGCGCTCCGCTCATTGATTCCGATGGTAATGCCCTAGGTACACTTTGTGTTATTGATCACAAACCTCGCAAACTGACTGACATCCAACTTTCTAGTCTAGATAAACTTGCGAAACAAGTTGTTAAACTATTTAAGCTTCATGCATACAACTCTCATCTTAAGGATAAAGAAATTGAGCTTAAGGACACCAACACAAAATTAAAAAATTTCGCAGGTGTTGTTTCACATGATATGAAAATGCCTTTAGCTAACATGATCGTTACTTTTGACATCTTAAAAGCGAAATATGCTAAGAGTTTAGATGAAGGTGGTTTGGAGTATTTGGCAAACCTTAAGCAATCCGCTTTTAAAATGAGTGATTACATCACTAACATTCTTGCTCACTACGAGAGCGACAATATCACGGGTTCACCAGAGTCTAACGAAATTTTCGACATAAATGAACTCCTTGAAAGCATTGAAGAAATGCTTGATATTAACGATAACTGTGAGATTGAATTTCCTGAACAAAATAGAGAAATCAACACAAATAAAATTGCTTTAGAGCAAATTTTCCTCAATCTTATAGGCAATAGCATTAAGTATAACGATAAAGATGTTATAAAAGTTAAAATAGACTTTGAAGAGGATGATTACAATTACTACTTTGGTATACGTGATAATGGCATTGGTATTCCCGAGGAAGAAAAAAAGCGTGTTTTTGAATTATTCTCAACTGTTGCTTCAAAAGATAGAAATGGTAATGTTGGCAACGGTATCGGTCTATCAACCGTTAGAAAACTCATTTTTAATCTGGGAGGAAAAATTGATATCAAATCAAAAGTAGGTATTGGAACAACAATCAAGTTTTCAATTGAAAAAAGGTAATTAAACAGATCACGAAATAAAAAGTGTTAACTCATGGTTTTTAAAAATCCTGATATTCTTTATGCACTCTTTGCACTTCTGATCCCAATACTCATACATTTATTTCAATTTAGACGCTACAAAACAGTTTGGTTTTCAAATGTTCATGCGCTGAAAGATTTAAAAAAACAATCAAGAAAAAGTAGAGAACTCAAAAAGCTATTAATACTCTTAACACGACTCCTAGCTTTAGCTGCTTTAATTTTAGCTTTTGCAGAGCCTGAAATTCCTGCTCAAAAAGAAGAAAAAGAAAATCAATTAGCCTTGTATCTGGATAATTCACTGAGTATGCAAATTGAGCATCAAAACTTGAATTTATTATCGATAGCTAAACAAGATTTACTCGCAAACATCCCGGCTAATAAAACATTCACGCTATACACAAACGACAAAACTTATAGAGATTTAAAAACTGAAGAATTAGACGATATTCTAAGTAAAATCAAACCTACTGAAGTAAGCCTTTCTCCTAAAAACTTATATTTAAAGCTCAAGACTGAAGCCGATAAAAGCAATCAGAAAATAAGTTTTATTTATATTTCGGACTTTTTGAATATTGAGAATACTGAAGATTTAAAATCACCAACCAAGACTATATCAACTAATTATTACCAGCCAGAATTTAATGATGTTCAAAATATAAGTATTGAAAATGCACAACTAAAAACCGATAATACACTTGAAGTAACTTTAAGTTCAAACCTCAAGAATTCTCAAGCCAGTTTATCCCTCGCAAATAAAAATCAACTTATTGGTAAACTTGATGTACAGTTTAAAAATGAAACTGAGAAAAAATTAATTTTTAAAGTTAATCCTAAAGATTTAAAAAATGCTGAACTTCACTTAAATCAAGACCAAGTGGCTTATGATAACACTTTTTACTTGCATCAAAGTCAGAAAGCTCTAAAAAGAATTTTATCTATAGGGGAACAGAAACCTGAGTTTATTAAAAGAATTTTTAATGATCAATCTAAATATGAACTCAACATAAAAAACCAAACAAAAGTTGAACTCATTGACATACAAAGCGCTGATTTGATTATTCTAAATGCTTTACCTGAGATTTCAACTAGCTTGAAAGCGAGCCTAGAGCAAGCCTTGAAAAATCAGCAGAGTATTATCATCATTCCAAATCATTCTAAAGCTTCGCAACAAGAATATTTAAGACTGAATTTTGATGGAACTCAAATTTTTGAAACTCATCTAAATCAAGAACAAAAAATAACTAAAATTCATTTTGAACATCCACTTTATAAAGATGTTTTTACAGATCAAATTCTAAATTTTGATTTTCCAAATACCAAGCAATCTTATAAAGTTGCTTCGAACTTTCAACCGATTTTGAGTTACGCTAACCGAAGTGCATTTCTAGCACATCGAAATCATTTATTTGTTTTTGCTGCTGATTTTAATAAGGAAAACAGCAACTTTAAACAATCACCCTTAATTGTCCCAAGCTTTGTAAAAATCAGTGAATATAAAAATAAAACGCAAGATTTATTTTACATCAGTGGTGATAAAAATGAAGTTAAATTTGACGTTCAAATTCCTAAAGATCAAATTCTAAAACTCGTAAAAGAAGATCAAGAATTTATCCCTGAACAAAGAAATTTTGGACAAAATATCACATTAAACTTAGCGAGTTTAAAGCTTGAAGCTGGTCATTATGCTTTAATGAATGATAAAGATACTGTTGCTCAAATGAGTTTTAATACCACCCGAGAGGAAAGTCATTTTGAAAAAGATAACCATGAAATCATTTCAAAAAATTTAACGCAAAACTCTTTACAAGAAATTTTCACAAATTACAATGCGGAGTATAATGCTATCGCTCTTTGGAAATGGATGCTTATTTTTGCAATTATCTGTTTCTTAGCAGAAATACTTTTAATTCGGTTTTTAAAATAAAATCACATGAAGCAGCTTTTAAAATCAGCTTATATTTGGAATCAGACTTCGAAAGAATTTTCAAAAGAACCACAAGATATTTTAATTGAAAATGGTTTTATAAAAGCCATCAAAAAAGAAATTTCTGATGTTGAAGCTAAAGAAATCAACTATCCAAATCTACACGTCTCTCCTGCTTGGTTTGATCCATTTGTCAGTTTTGGAGAACCAGGTTTTGAAGAAAGGGAAACACTTTCAAACGGAAGCTTAACTGCTCTTAAAAATGGGTTTTCCGGCATAGGTTTATGCCCAAATACAAATCCCATTTTAAGTCATAAATCTGATATTGATTTTATTAAACGTTTTGAAACTGATCTCGAGATTTCGCCAATTGGCGCGTTGACCAAAAATTTTGAAGGAAATGAATTGACAGATCTTTTTGATATGTCTCGAGCTGGCGCTGTTGCTTTTTATGATTTTAAAAAATCTGTGCCTAATGCGAATGTTTTAAAAGTCGCATTACAATATGTCAAAGCTTTTGAAGGCCTAATTATCAACTTTCCTGAAGACAAAAGCTTAACCGGAAAAGCGCAAGTTCATGAAGATGAAGTGACCATTCATTTAGGGATGAAAAGCACAAGTGCAATTAGTGAAACAATTCAAATAGAAAGAGATTTAAAACTTCTTGAATACACAAATTCAAAATTGCACATTCCTTATATTTCAACTGCTGATTCTGTTGAGATTATCAAAAAAGCAAAAGAAAAAAATCCAAATCTGACGTGTAGCACTAGTATTAATAATTTGTTTTTTGATACCACACGATTAACAGGTTTTGATCAAAAATATAAAGTTAAACCACCTTTAAGAAACGCCAAAGATCGTAAGATTTTGATCCAAGCTGTAAAAGAAGGTGTTATCGATTATGTTACTTCAGATCATCAACCCATCAACATCGAACTCAAAGATCTTGAGTTTGAAAATGCAGCTTATGATTCAATCGGTTTAGAAAGCTTTTACCCAGCTCTAAACACTTTGTTTGGAAAAGGAAAAGCCGTTGATATTTTAATCAAAAACTGGCAAATTTTTGGGAAATCGATTTCAGAAATTAAGCCTGGAGAAAAAGCTGAATTCAGTCTTTTTAATCCTGAGCATGAACAAAAATTCACAAAAGAAAATATTTATTCTAAAAGCAAAAACTCAATCTTCTTGAATGAAAATTTAAAAGGTAAAGTTTACGGCTTACAGATAAAAAATACACATTATGGAAATTAAAAAAGAAGGTGAAGGCAAAGGCAAAGGCAAAGCCTTGATTGCACATCTTACAATTATTGGATGTTTAATTGCTTTATTTATGAATAAAGAAAAACAAAATGAATTTGCTTCTTTTTACATCAGACAAACTTTGGGTATTCATTTATATTGGTTAATTTTCACAGTTTTGGTCACAGGCTTTGATTCTTGGTTGGCCTCTATGGGTTTTTACTTATCCTATGTTATTCTGTGGTTTTATAGTTTTATAAATGCTATACAATACAAAAAACAAGAAATTCCAGTCATTGGTCTTTATTTTCAAAAATGGTTTAAACAACTAGCATAAATTTTTATGACAACAAAACAACTTTCTTTAGAACATTTAATCAAACCTTCTAATAAAGAAGGTAAAGCGCCGCTGATTTTATTATTGCATGGTTATGGCAGTGATCAGCATGATTTATTCAGCTTTGCTTCTGAGCTTCCTGATGAATATATTGTTGTTTCTGCTAAAGCACCTCATCAACTTCAACCTTATGGTAACGCTTGGTATGCTATCAATTTTGATGCACAACAAGGAAAATTTAGTGACATCGAACAAGCAGTTGAGTCAAGAGAAATGATCGTAAAGTTTATAGAAGAACTCAAAGAAAACTATCCGATTGATGGTAATCAAATCACGTTATTTGGGTTTAGCCAAGGAACAATTTTGAGTTTTGCAACTGCTTTCTCAAAACCTGAATTAATTAAAAATGTCATTGGCTTAAGCGGTTATATCGATCAAAATATGTTTGACACATCAAGTTTAAAAAAGGATGATTTAAAGCATTTATCAATTTACAATTCACATGGCACACAAGACCAAGTGATCCCTGTTGAATGGGCTAGAAAAAACAAAGATTTCTTTGAGAAATACGGACTTGATTACACTTACGAAGAATATCCTGTCGGTCACGGTGTGAATCCTCAGAATTTTCAAAGTTTAAAAAATTGGCTTTTAAAAAACGCTTAGAAACATTAGTTTTTATTGACTTTTGTTTCTAATTTTTCAATTTTATTCTGTAGTGAATCAATTTCTGAAGCTTGTTTTTCGACAAGATTTTGATAATTGAAATACATAAAAAGAGCTATTATAAATGTAAAGACGAAAAGATATAGATATATGTTTTTTTTCATTAAATCTGAATTTGTAAATTATCATAAGCCAAATGGACGTTATCAGGCAGTTCAGCCTCAACATCATCATGAAAACCTAAAAGATGTGAAATATGCGTGAGGTAAGCTTTTTCTGGTTTTAGAATAGAAATTATTTCTAAAGCTTCCTCTAAATTAAAATGAGAATGATGTGGTTTGAGACGTAAAGCATTTAGTACTAAAACTTTCAAGCCTTTTAGTTTTTCCATTTCAGAATCTGGAATTGTTTTAGCGTCTGTTACGTATGCAAAATCATTCATACGGTAACCAAAAACAGGGAGTTTATTGTGATATACACGAATTGGCTTAACCTGCATATTTTTCAGTTTAAAACTTTCAATATCTACGAGATTAACATCAAGTGTTGGAGCGCCAGGATATTTATTTTCTTCTTGAAAAACGTATTCAAAGCGTTTTTTTAGTTCACCAATCACCCGATCTTCAGCGTAAACAGAAATGTCACTTTGCCTAAAATAAAAAGGGCGAATATCATCGAGACCAATTACATGGTCATTATGCTCATGTGTAAAAAGAATACCGTCGATGCGGTCAACATCATGACGCAACATTTGCTGCCTAAAATCAGGACCACAATCAACAATATAACGGTAATCATCCCACTCAATCATCACAGAAACACGCAGACGTTTATCTTTCGAATTTTGGCTTAAACACACAGGATGTTTACTACCAATAATAGGAATGCCTTGCGATGTTCCCGTTCCCAAAAAGGTTATTTTCATAAAAAATATCTTTCTCACAAAATTAGCTAATATTTTTTGTTTGAGTTGCTAATTGGCTATTTTTGTCTTTGTTTTATTATACACACAACCAGCTATTCTAAATAATGACCTATGGCGATAAAGATTCTTGGAGATAGAGATTTTGAAAGCAAACCGTCCATCCAAAACAAAGCACTTAAGATAAACCTCAACAAAAATATCTACGGTACCTTTGCTGAAATTGGTGCTGGTCAAGAAACAGTTCGTAATTTCTTTAGAGCTGGTGGTTCATCAAACACCATTGCAAAAACAATGAGTGCTTATGACAAAGATTTTAGTGACGCAATCTATGGGACAGAACCAGACAGACGCTATGTCACTGAAGGTCGATTGCATAAAATGATCGACCACGAGATGGAACTTATCGAAAAACGTATTTCACGCGAGAAACATCCTAACAAACTGTTTTTCACCTATGCAAATACAGTTGCAACAATTGATTTTGCTAAACGTTACAAAGGTCACGGTTGGGTTGGTTTAAAGTATCAAGTTGAGCCAAAAGGTGGTTTCAATAAAATTGTTTTACACTTACGCTTTAAAGAAAACGATGCGCGATTACAGCAAAATACGCTAGGTATATTAGGTACAAATTTAATATATGCCGCTTACTATGCTTACAATAATCCTAAGCAAATTCTGAAAGATCTTTTTGATCACATCGATGTTGATCAAATTGAAGTCGATACAATTAACTTTTCTGGACCTCAGTTTAAAGATGTCGATAACCGCTTGATGAGTTTACACCTTCTGAAAAATAAAATGACAGAAGCTGTTATGTTTTCTCCTGATGGAAATAATGTTCTTCCTGCAAAAGTTTTATACAAAAAGAATGTTTTAGCGCTCAGAGGAAGCTTCAGGCCTGTAACAAAAGTGAATCTCGATATTTACGAAAAGTCTCTCGAGCTCTTTAAAAAAGAGCGAAAAGTCAAAGAAAAAAATATTCAGGTTGTCTTTGAAATTACTTTATCAAATCTAAGATCAAAAGGTGAAATTGATGAAGAAGATTTCCTTGATAGAGCTAAACTTCTTTGTTCGTTAGGTCACACAGTTTTAATTTCAAATTTTCAAGAATATTATAAACTTGTTGAATACTTATCTGAATATACCAAAGAAAGAATGGCCCTTGGAATGGGTGTCAATAATTTAGTCGATATTTTTGACGAGCGCTATTATAGAGATTTAAGTGGTGGAATTTTAGAAGCTTTTGGAAAACTGTTTTTCAAAGATTTGCGTGTTTACCTCTACCCTTTCAAAGATGAAAAAACTGGAGAAATCACGACAAGTGAAAATCTAAAAGTTCATCCAAGGATGAAAGAATTGTACAAATTTTTTAAATATAATGGCCGCGTCATTGACATTGAAAATTACAACAAAGACATCTTAGGTATTTTCTCTAATAAAATTCTTCAAATGATTTCTAACGATGAAGAAGGATGGGAAGATGCTTTATTAGAAGAAACTGCAAATATGATTAAAGACCAGAATCTTTTTCATAGAGAATATCAAGAATTAGAAAACGTCGGCTTTTAAATAAATCTTAATCAAAATATTTTAGAAAACTCCTTCAAATATCAGAAGGAGTTTTCTAATTGAATGACTATTAAATCATTTGCTTTATGTCATTCCCCCAAGTTGGATAAGCAAATATTAAGGCTTTTACTTCTTTATAAGTCAATTGAGTTTGCATTGCCATTGCAAATAAATTAATCATTTCTGCTGCTTCTGAAGCAATGATGTGAGCGCCTAAAATTTGACCAGACTTTTTATCAACAATTGTTTGAAATCCATAAGAACGTTCATTAATACGTTTAGCATTAAACCAATTCAAACCAAAATTTTCTTTGACATTAATATCAAAATTTCGACGCTCAGCCTCTTCTACAGAAAGGCCTATGGAAGCCAGTTGTGGTGTTGTAAAAACAACAGAAGGTTGAGCTGGATATTTAGCTTCTTCTTTGATATTTTTATCTAAAAGATGTGTGATCACAATCTTAGCTTCAATGCTTGACAGAGGTGTCAATGGCAAGCCTTCACTCGCAGCAACATCACCACAGGCGTACACATTTTTGTTACCAGGATTTTGCAAATATTTATTAACAGTCATTCCTTTGTTCGTAAAACTCACATTTCCTTTTTCTAAATTTAATTCATCAATTGACTGAACGCGTCCAGCAGTATTAAAAACCATTTCAGCTTTTACTGACTCTTCAATATCATCTTTTTGATAGTTAACACGGAAGTTCTTTTGCAATTTTTCAATCTCAGAAACACCTGCGTTGAAACTAAACAACTCTGCACTGAAAGTGCAGAGGTTTATTAAGACTGGGGACTAAAAGTCCCACTTTACTATTCCAATATAAAATTGGAATTATCACTCGAATCTCGACGGTGATGTTCCAAATATTCGTTGACCATTTTATCGGTAATATTCCYAGTACTCCATACTCCATAACCGCTTGCCCAAAAATGTTGCCCCCAATAACGCTCTTTCAGTTTTGGAAACTCTTGTTGAAGTTTCCTTGAGGTTCGCCCTTTGAGCTTTTTCAATATACTACTTACATTCAATTTTGGAGCATATTCAATGTGCATATGAACGTGATCCGAACTCACTACTCCTTTCAGTATTTCTATACCTTCGGCTTCACATATTTGGATTAAAAGCTCACGACAACGAGTTTGAACATCTCCGCGAAGTACCTTGTACCGATATTTTGTAACCCAAACAATATGGCACGTTAAATAACTTACCGTATGGGAGCCTTTTCTTTGATAACTCATAGTACGAAAATATAGATTTTTTCGCACTACTAAAGTGCTGCAATAAAATTGCAGGGTTTAAATCCCTTTTTTGAGACCAATAAAATCAATTCCAATGTCCTCTGAAATTTTCGTCAATGGGTTGACTATTTTTTCATTGAAGTTGGATAAAGGTCTATCAGCCATATCTAATATTGTGACTTTTACACCTAACCTAGCTGCGATGTGCGCAAGCTCCATCCCGATGTAACCTGCACCGATAAAAATCATACTTTCAGGAAGCTCAGATAAATCTAAAAAATCATCACTTACCAAAGCAAAATCTCGACCTGGAATTTTCAATTCCATAGGCTTCTGACCTGTTGCAATAACTATTTTTTTTGCTTTAATTGTTTTACCTTCAACAGAAAGTGTGTTTTCATCTAAAAATTGTGGTGACTGATGATACATCTCAATTCCTAAAGATTTGAGATCTTTTTCAGTTGCGGCAGGAACAGCATCAACAAATTTCTTTTTAAAATTTTGAATATTCTGCCAACTGAATTCTGGCATCTGAGTAATGCCTTTGCCTTTCATTTTTTCAGTTCTGTCCATAATTTCAGACAAACCGACAAACACTTTTTTAGGATCACAACCTCTGTTTGCACAAGTTCCTCCAAATTCACGATGATCAGCAATACCTACTTTTTTGCCTGCTTCAACACATGCCTCCGCAACAGTTTTACCAGCCGAACCCGTTCCGATAACAAATACATCAAATTCTTTGATACTCATAATGCTGTTTTTCTTATCAAGATAAAATTTAGACTTATAAAACTTGTTATGAAAATGATAAATCATTTAAAATAGAATTATAAGAGTAAAACTTATTTATACTAATAAATATAAAGTGTAATTTCATTTAACAACATTATTAATTATTGACTATATTGCTCTGTTAACTTTTAAAAATTTTATGATGAAAAAAATTACTTTACTCTTTATTTTAATGACAATTAGTCTTCAGGCTCAAAACTTTCCTGAACCTTACTGCGACATTGATGACACAGATACAACAACTGAAGAAATTACTTCAATTGTTTTTGCAGATGCTGATATCACAAACACAGACATGTCCTCTATTTTAGTTGATAAAACTGCATCTGTTGCTAATCTTCAAATTGGTGAAACTTACACTATTACTGCTGAAGGAAACACTTATGGTGATTTCAGTAATTACATGGTCGCTTTTATTGACTGGAATCAAGATGAAATTTTGGATGATGCAAATGAAGTTTACGAGATTGGAACACTTGTAAATTCTGACGGAAATGATGGCACTTCTATTTCTTTTGACATAACAGTTCCTGCTGATGCACTTGCAGGTTCAACGCGTATTAGAATCACAAAAACTTATGGCGATCCACAATCAATTGCTCTCATCAATCCTTGTGCAATTGAAATGGATGCTTTCGGTCAAGGTGCTAATGGTGGATTTGGTCAAGCAATAGATTTTACACTGGATGTAACGGCTGCTCCAGAATTCCCAGCACCCTACTGCGACATTGATGACACAGACACGACAACAGAAGAAATTACTTCAATTATTTTTGCAGATGCTGATATCACAAACACAGACACGTCTTCTATTTTAGTCGACAAAACTGCAACTATTGCTAACCTTCAAATTGGTGAGACTTACACTATCACCGTTGAAGGAAATACTTATGGAGATTTTGATAATGACATTGTTGCATTTATAGACTGGAACCAAAATGAAATTTTGGATGATGCAAATGAAGTTTACGAGATTGGAACGCTTATAAATTCTGACGGAAATGATGGCACTTCTATTTCTTTTGACATCACAGTTCCTGCTGATGCACTTACAGGTTCAACGCGCATTAGAGTCACAAAAACTTATGGTGACCCACAATCAATTGCTCTCATCAATCCTTGTGCAATTGAAATGGATGCTTTCGGTCAAGGTGCTAATGGTGGATACGGTCAAGCGATAGATTTTACGCTGGATATTGAAACCTTAGGTACAAATCAATTTGACAAAAATGCATTGACAGTTTACCCAATACCTACTCGTGATTTTTTAAATATTGAGTATAAAGATGCTATTGATGAAGTGACAGTTTACAACCATATAGGTCAGGAAGTTTATTTACAAAAATCCGATTCATCTAAGTTACAACTGAATTTATCAAATTTAAAATCAGGTATTTATTTTGTAAAACTATCTTCAAATGAAACGCAACACAATTTCAAAATCGTCAAAGAATGATTTATTCTTAATTAAAAAGAGTTTTTAATCACTATCAAACCGTTTCATTTTGATGACTGAAACGGTTTTTTTATATAATAATCTTAACATCATCTGAATCATATAAATTTTAACACCTAAGAAATTAGTTTAAACTAAATATTTAGTTATATTTGAATTGTATTCATTTAAAATATGTGTTGAGATGAAAGAATTGACAAAAGCTGAAGAAGAGATTATGCAACTTTTATGGAAGCTAGAACAATCAACAGTTGCTGGAATGTTAGAAAAAATGAAATCACCAAAACCAGCATATAACACTGTTTCTACAATTGTTCGAATTTTAGAAAACAAAGGATTTGTCACTTATAAAAAAGTTGGTCGTGGACATGAATATTATCCACTCATTAAAAAAGATAAGTACACAAAATTTTCATTATCAAAAATAATGAACAATTATTTTGATGGATCTGTCAAGTCTATGTTGTCGTTTTTTGTCAATAAAAACGATATGAGCGTTCAGGAACTGGAAGATATTCTTTCAGAAATAAATAAAAAAGAAGACTAATGGAAACTTTCGTCATCAATTTTAGCTTGTTTTTATTTCTGTTTTGGGGTTTATACATCTTGTTTTTTAAGAAAGAAACCTTCTTTCAACAAAACAGAGCTTATCTGATTTTAACACCAATTTTAGCGGCTGTTTTACCTTTTATTTTGATTAATCAGCTCAACATTAATCAAGAAAATACAATAAATTGGCAGGAAATAACGCCTCTTTTATTTACTGAGAATATCGAAGAAGTCAATATTAATGCAGCAAATACAAATTCAAATATTGTTGATTTCACTTTAAAAAATGGATTGGCTATTGTTTATTTTCTTGGTGTTGCGTTTATGCTTTTCAATTTTTTTAGAAAGTTAAAACAGTATCATATTTTAAAGAAAAAAGCTGAATCAATGCAAACAGCATTTGGTGAAGTTTACGTGATTCAAAATAGCAAGGCTGCTTTTACATTTTTAAATAAGATTTTTATTGGAGATCTATTAGAAAATGAGGCTCAAAAAGAAATTTTACAGCATGAAGTTGTGCACAAAAAACAAAAACACAGTTTTGATTTAGTTTACTATGAAATCTTGAAAATCATTTTTTGGTTTCACCCTGCTATTTATAGTTTGCAAAATCAAATCAAACTCATACATGAATATATCGCTGATGCAAAAGTATCAAGTCGAATTTCAAAAAAGAAATATTACGAAAACTTGTTAAATGGATTTTTCGGCGTCAAACAAATTTCATTTACAAGTCAATTTTTCAATCATTCATTAATCAAAAAAAGAATTATCATGTTACAAAAATCAAAATCGAACAAAACAGCATTATTGAAATATCTCATGGTCATTCCTTTATCTCTGGCCATGTTAACTTATGTTTCATGCTCTCAAGATGAAGCAATAACTCAACCTGAAAATGAGGAATTTGAAACTACAGAAATAGAAAAAATTATCAGATTAGAAGTGGAAAATGTTAATAACTTAAGTGAAAATGAGAAACAAGAATTTGCTACGCATCTTTCAGAAATTCTAAGTAATAATACACCAACTCAATTTGTGTTATTTGATGAGTACGAGGAAAAATCAATCATTATTAATGAAGACAATTCTATTAACTATCCGCCTACTCCTCCAACACCTCCAACTCCTACATCCTCTTCAGACGGAATATCTTTTGCAGTTATTGATACGCCACCTTTATACATAGGTTGTGATGCTAATTTAAGTAAAGAAGAAGCGAAAAAGTGTTTTAGTCAAAAAATCAGTGAATTTGTGGGCTCAAATTTCAATATAGACTTAGCAAAAGAAAATGGATTAACTGGTGTGCATCGTATTTATGTTCAATTCAAAATTTCAAAAGAAGGTCAAATTACTGATGTTAAATCACGTTCAAAACACACATTTTTAGGAGAAGAAGCCGAACGCGTGATAAAGAATTTACCACAAATGAAGCCAGGAGAAAACGATGGACAAAAAGTAGGTGTTTTATATTCACTTCCTATCAGTTTTGAAATCAAATAATTTTGAGAATTTCAGTTTTAATTTTATTTATTTTTATTAGTCAACAGGTCGAAGCACAAACTTCGACCTTAGTTGTTGCAGATAGTTTATTTGCTATTGGAAATTATGAAAAAGCAATTAAAATTTACGAATCTCAATCACCAATAAAAGCTAAAACTTATCAAAAAATAGCCGCTGCGCAACAAGCAAGAGGTCTTACTTCAGAAGCCTTGAAAGCTTATCAAAAAGCGATTGAAAAAGATAATAATTTAACAATTGTTAAAAGTCGTTATGCAAAATTATTACGACAAACAAAACAATTCAACAAAGCCGATAGTCTTTACAAAAACTTAATTAATGAGTTTCCTGAAAACCCGAATTTCCACTATCAAATGGGCTTAGTTAAGCAACAACTAAAAGACAGCACAGCTGTTTCATATTTTCATAAAACATTAGAAAAAGATTCTCTGCACTTAAAAGTAATGTCTCGTTTAGCAAAACACTACTTTAAAAAGAAAGACTATCATAAAGCTGATGCTTTTGCTAAAAAAGGATTACAAATAAACAATCAAGACGTGCAAATGAGTCTGATATATGCACAAACAGCTTATGCTTTAAAAAGTTACCATATAGCTATTGAGCGTTATCTGAAAGTCATTGATTTAGGTTACGAATCATCAAATGTTTATGAACGATTAGGAATGGCTTATTATCAAGAATCTGATATTGAAAAAGCGATTACATATTACAAAAAAGCAGTTGAACTCGATATACGCAAAATATCAGCTCAACAGACTATAGGTCAATTATTACTCATCAATGAGAAACCGCATGATGCTGAAAAGCACTTATTGATTGCTTTACAATTAGCCAAACCTCAATTAGATAATCTGTATCAAAATTTAGGTTTAACTTACAAAGCTCAAGATAATTTTAAAAACGCGATTGAATATTTTAGACTTGCTTTAAAAGAAAATCCAAATAAAATCCGCAGTCAATTTGAACTAGCAGTGGCGATTGACAATTATTATGCTGATTTGGAAACCCGATTATCTTATTATAATTTATTTATCAAAAAATTTAAATCTCATCCCAAAGCTGAAAATTATCTCGCTCTCGCCTATCGCAGAATATCAGATATTAAAAAAGAACAACACCTCAGCAATAACTAATAATTGGCTTTTGATTTATCGATTTCTCCAGAAAAACGGAGTTAAGATGATCAGAACAGTGAACAACTCTAATCGCCCAATCAACATCAAGAAACTACACCAAGATTTTGCAAAATCGCTCAACCCAGCATAATTATCAACAGGACCTAAATCGCCAAAAGCTGGACCAACATTCCCTAAAGAAGAAGCTGCAGCGCCTATTGATGTTTTCAAATCTAAACCTGTTGCACCTAATACAACTGCACCTATGATAAATGACAACATGTATAAAATGAAAAAACCAAGTATGTTATAAACAATATCAGAATTAACTGCTCTTTTAGCGTAACGTACAGGTAAAACTGCATTTGGATGAAGAATTCTTTTAAATTCAAGAATTGCATTTTTGATCATAATTAAATGCCTGACAACTTTTACACCTCCTGATGTTGATCCTGCTGACCCTCCCAAAAAGAAAAGTCCGAAAAACAATACTGTCAGAAAGGGTGTCCATAAAGTGTAATCTGCCGTTACAAAACCTGTGGTTGTCATCACAGCTAACACCTGAAATGAAGCATGCCTAAATGCAGATTCTAACTCTCCGAAAACCTGAGGATGTTGAATGCTAGACAAGCCCAAATCAGCACTAAAATAAATTAAAACGCCTGATATAATGGTAAAACCTAACACAAATGTTGCGTAAAGTTTAAATTCTTCATTTTCATATATCTTCTTGAAATTCAATTTAAAGCCGTAATAACTCACAACGAAATTTGTTCCTGCCAAGAACATAAATAATATAATGATGTATTGTATCAAAGGTTGATCATTCCAGTAAGCAATACTTGCATTTTTGGTCGAAAAACCTCCAGTTGACAATGTGCTCATCGCATGATTAATCGCATCAAAAACACCCATCCCTGCAAAATAAAGCAACACTGCTTCAACAATTGTATAGCCTAAATAAATCAACCATAAACGTTTTGCTGTATCTGTAATTTTAGGCTTGAGCTTATCAGCACTTGGTCCAGGAGATTCTGCAGAGAAAAGCTGCATTCCACCAATTCCAAATAAAGGAAAAATAGCGACAGCCAACACGATAATTCCCATTCCTCCTATCCAGTGTGTCATCGATCGCCAAAGCAAAACACCTTTAGGAAGCACTTCAATATCTGTTAATATTGTCGCACCTGTGGTTGTATAGCCAGACATGGTTTCGAAAAAAGCATCGGTTATGGATGAGATTGAATTAGTAAAAAGATAAGGCAACATTCCGCTGATTACCATGAAAACCCAACCTAATGTCACGATTAAATAGCCTTCTTTTTGTTTGAGATTTTTGTCATGGTCTCGTGTTGTAAACATCATCAAGAAACCAGAAAAGCTTGACGCAACTGCTGCAGAAGCAATTTGATAAGCTTCATCTCCCTCGTTATAGTAAACGCTTGTCAGAACAGCGAACAACATAAAAATTCCATTAAAGATCAACAGTAATCCTAATGTGTGTAAAACGATTTTATGATTGATTGACGACATTAACTAAAAAGCTTTTCAACGCGTTTAATAGATTTTGGCAGACAACAAATAACCAAACGATCATCTTCTTTGATAACAAAATCACCCAAGGCTATTTCTCCTTTTCCATCCCTGATCACTCCGCCTACAACTGAGGTTCTAGGAAAATCTATATCTACAATTTTACGATTACAAATTTTTGAATTCTTCTTCACTTGAAATTCTAGCAATTCAGCATTCATGTTATTTAACTTCGTCATTGCCATTAAATTCCCTTTTCGGATAAATCTAAAAATATCATTAGCAGCAATCAGCTTTTTATTTACAAATGTGTTGATCCCCATATTATGACTTAACTGAAAGTAATCCATATTTTCAACTAAAGCAATTGTCTTTTTGACTTTTTTGGTTTTCGCAACTAAGCTTGACATGATGTTGGTTTCTGAATTTCCTGTGACAGAAATAAAAGCATCCATTTTAGAAATATTTTCATCTTCAAGTAAACTTACATTTCTACCATCTTCATTAATCACTAAAACATCTGGAATATCATCTGCGATCTCGAAAGCTTTTCTTTCATTCTTCTCAATAAGCTTCACATTATACTTACATTCTGAAAGTTCTTTAGCAAGCATTTTACCAATGTTACTTCCTCCCAAAATCATCACGTTCTTTATAATTCTTTTTTCAGCTCCTGTTAAATTATATAGCTCTTCAACACCTTCATCATCAGTCACAAAATAAACAAGATCTCCTCGTTTAAAAGCAGTATCGCCTCTCGGAATAATCGTGTATTGTGTTCCGTGTCGCTGAATAGCAATCGGTATAAAGTGCAATCCAGGATAAACCTCAGCAGCTTCCTGAACAGTTTTTCCGATAAAAGAAGCCTTTGATCTTAAAGTTACACCTATCATTTTAAGCGCACCTTCATCAAATTCAAAAGTATCTGTGAAACCAGATTGATTTAAAAGAAGTTTAATTTCATCGGCTGCTAAATATTCAGGAGAAATAACTTCATCAATACCGATTTCTTTTAAATTGATTTTGAGTTTTTTAGAAATTAATTCCTGACTTCTAACTCGCGCAATAGTTCGTTTAGCGCCAAGTTGTTTAGCAAAAATACAGACATTGATATTGATAGATTGATTAGATGTGACAGCAATAACCAAATCTACATAAGGCGCGTTTGCCTGCATCAAAAGTTGCGGAGATGTTGCGTCTCCCTCTATCGTTTGGATATCTAAATTTTTATCGGCGTATGCCAAACGTTCCTCATCGACATCGATTAACATAATGTCATGAGCCTCGTAAGAAAAGAGTTTCGCTAAGTGATAACCCACTTCACCTGCTCCAGCAATAATTATTTTCATAACACAAAGGTAAATGATTATGATATTCAAATAAAAATATGAACATAAATTTTCGGATTGTATTTAAAAATTATCTTTGTAAAAAAAAGTATGGCAAAAGAAATCAAACCCTATAAAGACTCCGAGATTGATAAGAAGAAACAAGTTGAACAAATGTTTGACAATATTTCTGGTGGATATGATAATCTCAACCGAGTTATTTCTTTTGGAACTGATCTTTCTTGGCGAAAAAAAGTGATTCAAATTGTTAAAGATTCAAAACCTGATAGCATTTTAGACATTGCAACCGGAACAGGTGATTTGGTTTTATCACTCGCTGATTCTGAAGCTTCTAAAATTGTTGGCCTTGACCTTTCAGCTGGCATGTTAGCAATTGGGAAAGAAAAAATCAAAAAAAGAGAACTGACAGATCGTATTGAAATGGTTCAAGGTGACTCTGAAAACTTACCTTACCCTGATAATTCTTTTGATGCCATTACTGTTGCCTTTGGCGTGCGAAACTTTGAAAATTTAGATAAAGGTTTATCAGAAATTCAACGTGTTTTATCTCCTAAAGGAAAGTTTGTGATTTTGGAAACTTCTGTACCAACTAAATTTCCTTTTAAACAGGGTTACAATATCTACACAAAACACATGATGCCAGCTATTGGGAAGCTTTTTTCTAAGGATAAAGATGCTTACCAATATTTAAGTGAAAGCGCAAGTAAATTTCCTTTTGGTCAAAAACTTTGCAATATTTTGAAGAAAAATGGGTTTAAAGAAGTAGAATTTATGCCACAATCATTTGGCATAGCAACGATTTATACAGCGACTAAATAAATTTTTATGAAAAAAATAGCAGTGGTTCTCATTCTGATATGTGCCTCTATGCAAGCCAATGCACAGCTTTTCACGAAAGAGAAAATACGCAATAGAGAAAATGTTGATAAAAAACGTTGGTCTTGGGGCTATTATCTCGGCTTTAACAATTACGGATTCAAGATTGATTACATAGATCAAAATGAAATTGATGTCACGCGTAATATTGGTTTTAATGTGGGTTTAGTCGGAAACCTACGCGTTAATGATTATATCGATATAAGGCTAGAACCTGGTGTTGTGTTTGCCAATAGAAATCTTGAATTTCCTAATTTAACTGAAACTTTTGAAAGAGAACGCGAAGTCAAATCATCTTATGTTCACATTCCACTACTTATTAAATTTTCATCCAAAAGAATCAACAACTTCAAGCCTTTTTTAGTTGGCGGAGCATCGGTTTCTCATAACTTATCGAGCAATGAAAATAACCCAAATGATAATAGCGCTGGTGAGTTTAGAATGAAAACAAATGTTGCAAATCTAGAAGTTGGTTTCGGAATTGATTTTTATTTTGAATACTTCAAATTTACACCTTCAATTCGTGGTATTTTCGCCATCACTGATGAACTTGTTCAAGACAATGACCCTAACAGTCCTTGGACATCAGAGATTGATAGCATGAAATCTCGCGGACTATTTATCAACTTTACTTTTCAATAAACGACAAGCGTTTAAACTCATTTAATAAAATAGAAGAAGCCGTTGCAACGTTGAGGCTTTCGACGGCAGGATCGCCAAGTTGCGGAATACTTATTCGCTCTTGAACGTAAAATGAGGTTTCTTTTGAAATTCCTTGTGCTTCATTCCCCATCACAATCACAGCATCTTGAGAGACCTCAGTTGTATAAATTGGTTCGCCATCCATAAAAGCACCATAAACAGGCAATGTGTTTTTCTTAAAGAAAGTTTCTATATCTTGATAACTGATTGAAACTCTCGCTAATGAACCCATAGTGGCTTGCACAACTTTAGGGTTGTAGCAATCAACTGTGTCAGAAGAGCAAACGAGCTCATTGACATCAAACCAATCACATAAACGAATGATTGTTCCTAAATTACCTGGGTCACGGACACCGTCAAGAACAAGTTTTAAACCGCCATTATTTCCCTCATTCTCTTCATTCTCAAACTCATCTGTTGGAATTTTAAAAAGCGCTAAAGCAATTTGTGGTGTTATCAAACAACTCACCTTTTTAAGTTCACTTTCATCAATCAGAAAATATTTTTTGGCGTCTACTGAAAAAATATCCACAGTTGTATATAAAGCTTCCAACTCGTAATCACTTTTTAAAAATTCTTTGATTACTTTTACGCCCTCAGCAATAAAAAGCTTGTGTTTTGATCTGTATCTTTTAGTTTTGAGATTATTAATCAGCTTGATTTGATTTTTACTGAGCATAAAATTGAAAAATTTAATTGAAAAATTTAATTGAAAACTTTCACAAAAATATCATTTCTATTCATACTGATTCTTTTTTCAGCTTGTAATTCTATCAAGCATCTTGAAAATGATGAGTTTTTAATTACAGAATCAAAGATTAAAGTTGATTCAGCAGCAAAACCCAATAACAAATTACAGCAATATACTTCGACAACTCCTAATTCTAAAATTTTTGGAGTTCCTTTAAAACTGCATATTCATAATTTAGCCAAACAAGATCCTGAAAGTAGTTTTGAACGTTGGAGATATCGAAAAAAAAATCGTGAAAAAAGACTGGAAAAATTTCTTTCTTTAAAACAAGTTGAGAAACTCAAAAGCTCTTATATCACAATCAACGAAGCGATTAAGCAATCAGGAGAAGCACCGAAAATTCTTCAAAAAGACTTGATTGAAGAATCAACAACAAGATTAGAGAGTTGGTATTGGAATCAAGGCTATTTTAACGCCAAAACGACTTATAATGTCGAAAAAGATACTGCCAAACAAAAGGCAAAAATCACTTATCATGTTAATAAAAAAGAAGTATACAAGCTCGATTCCATTTATAACCGAATATCATCTAAAAGCGTTGACTCTGTTTATAATAAAATTTTAAAAAAGAATTCGTTCATCAAAAAAGGTGAAGCTTTTAAAACTCAAAATTTCGATGACGAAAGAAATCGCATCACAAATTATTTAAGAAATAGAGGTTTTTATCATTTTGAAGAAAGCTATATTTCATTTTATGCAGATACTATTGATACAGGTCATAAGGTGAACTCTGAAATGATAATTTCTAATCCAGAAGAAAGAAAAAGAGACAGTACAATCATCATCGATTTTAAGCCTCATAGAATTACAGAAGTCAATGTTTTTACAGATATTGATTCAGATGTTAACGTGAATTATGCAAGTGACAGCATTCAATTTGAGAATTATAATATTTACAGCTTCGGCAAAATGAAGTTTAAACCAAGCGTTATTGCCGATCTTATTTTTATAAAAAAAGATAGTCTTTACAAAGACATTGACAATAAGCAAACTTATAACCGGATTAGTAATACGCGTATTTTTAAATATCCTAGCATTCAATATATTGATGATCCCGAAGACTCAACTGGCTTAGTCGCTAATGTTTTTCTAACACCAAAAGAACGTTACTCTCTAAATCTTCAAGCTGATGTCACTCAAAGTAATATACAAGAGTTTGGAATTGGTTTTAACACATCTGTGTTGGCAAGAAATCTTTTTAGAAATGCTGAAACACTTGAATTATCAGGACGTGGAAATTTTGGTTCTTCAAAAGATGCATCGACTAGCGATAAGTTTTTTGATATTTTTGAATTTGGAACAGATTTGAGGTTGAGTTTTCCGAAAGTCATTTTTCCTATTAAACTAGAAAGCATCATTAAAAACTCAATGTCACCTTTTACAAGCTTCAGTATTGGTTATAGTTCTCAAAAAAACATAGGTCTTGACAGAACTAATTTCAACCTCACTTATAATCTTAATTGGAAACCAACCAAAACCATCACGCACAATGTTGACATTGCTAACATTCAATTGGTGAACAATCTTAATGTTCAAAACTATTTTAACGTCTTTTCTAATTCCTTTGATCAACTTAACGATATTGCTGTTGAAAATATAAATCAACTAGACGACTCATATTTTACAAATCTTGACACCGATTCTCCCGAACTTATTATTCCTGTTGGTACAGATGGATTTATCAATCAGGTTAATAATAACCAAATCAATCTTGACTCTCAGGAACTCACGGAAACACGAGCAATTATCGAGCGTAAAGAAAGATTGACTGAAAACAACTTGATTGTTGCTTCTAATTATACTTACAACTTCAGTACACGAAAAAATATTTATGATAATGAGTTTTCTCAATTTAGAGCAAGAATTGAGTTGTCTGGAAATTTACTTTCTTTACTCGCTAAGCCTTTAAGTTTTAAAAGAAATAAACGAGGAAACTATAATGTTTTTGACGTTCAGTTTTCACAATATATCAAGCCAGAATTAACTTTTATCAAGCATTGGGATTTAGGCAACAAAAATATTATTGCGACAAGAGCTTATACAGGAATTGCAATCCCTTTAGGAAATAGTGAATCTATCCCTTTCTCAAAAAGTTTTTTTGGCGGCGGACCTAATGATAACAGAGGTTGGCGACCTTATGATTTAGGCCCCGGAAAGACAAACGGAATTAATGAATTTAATGACGCAAACTTCAAGTTATCTTTCAACGCAGAATACCGTTTTAATCTTTTTGGAGGATTAAACAGTGCTTTATTTGTTGATGTTGGTAACATCTGGAATGTTTTAGACAATGTCAGTAACTCAGAGGCAAGATTTGATGGCCTTAAAGACTTACAAGATTTATCTGTCTCTTCAGGATTTGGTTTACGTTACGATCTTGAGTTCTTTGTAATTCGTATCGATTTAGGTTTTAAAACCTATAATCCAGGAAGCGATGGCCAGAAATGGTTTAGAAAATACAACTTTGGCAACGCTGTTTATAACTTTGGAATTAATTATCCTTTTTAGATAGTTATATTTTTTTACTTTTACACTTTAAAACAATTTACTATGGCTCACAACATTAAACCAGGAGTTGCAACAGGTTATCAAGTTCAAGAAATTTTTAACCACGCAAAAGAAAATAATTACGCTATACCCGCTGTCAATGTCGTAGGGTCAAACACCATCAATGCAGTTTTAGAAACAGCTGCTGAATTAAATTCACCAGTTATCATCCAATTCTCTAATGGAGGTGCACAATTTAACGCTGGAAAAGGTCTTTCAAATGAAAATCAAAAATCAGCTGTTTTAGGTGCTGTATCTGGCGCAAAACACATACATGAATTAGCGGAAGCTTATGGAGCAACCGTTATTTTGCACACAGATCACTGTGCAAAAAAATTACTTCCTTGGATAGACGGCTTATTAGATGAAGGTGAAAAATTTTATAAGATTCATGGAAAGCCTCTCTATAGCTCACACATGATTGACCTATCAGAAGAGCCAATCGAAGAAAACATCGAAATCTGCAAAACTTACTTAGGCAGAATGAAAGAGATGGGAATGACACTTGAGATTGAATTAGGAATCACAGGTGGAGAAGAAGATGGCGTTGACAATACAGATGTTGATTCTTCAAAACTATACACACAACCTGAAGAAGTTGCTTACGCTTATGAAGAGTTGAGTAAAATTTCTGATCAATTTACAATTGCAGCTGCATTTGGAAATGTTCATGGTGTTTATAAACCAGGAAATGTGAAGTTGACTCCGAAAATTTTAAAAAATTCACAAGAATATATCACTAAAAAATATAAGGTAGAAGAAAATCATATTGACTTCGTTTTCCATGGTGGTAGTGGCTCTACTGAAGAAGAAATCAAAGAAGCAATTGGTTACGGCGTTATCAAAATGAATATTGATACAGATTTACAGTATGCATTTACTGAAGGTATCAGAGATTACATGAAAGACAAAGCTGGATACGTAGCATCACAAATTGGAAACCCAGATGGTGATGATTTACCAAATAAGAAATACTACGATCCAAGAAAATGGTTAAGAGAAGGCGAAAAAACGTTTGTAACACGTTTGAAAAAAGCCTTTGATGATCTTAATAACATCAACACTTTATAAAAAAGCATTCAACAATGGCTTGGTTTAAAAGAAAGAAAAAAGGAATTCGCACAGCGACTGAGGACAAAAAAGATGTCCCAAAAGGTTTATGGTATAAATCTCCTACAGGAAAAATAATTGATCATGAACAACTTGCTGCAAATTTCTATGTAAGTCCTGAAGATGACTACCACGTTAGAATTGGCAGTAACGAATATTTCGAAATACTCTTTGATGATAACAAATACAAAGAATTAAATGAAAAAATAACTTCAAAAGATCCTTTAAAATTTGAAGACACAAAGAAATATAAAGATAGGTTAGCTGCAGTTCAAGATAAGACAAAATTGAATGATGCGATAAGAACTGCTGTCGGAAAGTCTAAAAAAACTGACATACTCGTTTGTGCTATGGATTTTCAATTCATCGGTGGTTCAATGGGATCAGTCGTCGGAGAAAAAATAGCACGTGCAATTGATTATGCGATTGAGCATAAATTGCCTGTCGTTATTATCTCTAAATCAGGTGGAGCAAGAATGATGGAAGCTGCATTATCATTAATGCAACTTGCCAAAACATCAGTTAAGCTTGCACAATTAGCAAAATCTAAATTACCTTATATTTCACTTTGTACCGATCCAACAACAGGCGGAACAACGGCTTCATTTGCAATGTTAGGTGATATTAATATATCTGAACCAGGCGCACTCATTGGTTTTGCGGGACCTCGTGTTGTAAAAGATACAACTGGAAAAGATTTACCTGAAGGTTTTCAATCAGCTGAGTTCTTACAAGAACATGGATTTTTAGACTTTATTTCTCATAGAAAAAATCTAAAAGACAAAATCAATCTTTATATTGATTTAATCATGAATAAAAAAGTTAGAACATAACTTGTGTAACGCTATGCTAATTAGAAAATAAAGCATAATTTTGCAGCTTGATAGAAAATCTATCATTACATAATAACTATTGAAATAATATTGGCATGTATTTATCACAAGAAGAAAAAGGCAAATTATTTGCTGAGTTTGGTAAAAACGAAAAAGACACAGGATCAGCAGAAGGTCAAATCGCTTTAATGACAAAGCGTATTGCATATATCTCTGACCACTTGAAAACGAACCGTAAAGATTACAACTCTGAACGTTCACTAGTAAAACTTGTAGGTAAGCGTAGAAACTTACTTGATTATCTGAAAAATAAAGATATTTTACGATATAGAGAGATCGTCAAAACTTTAGGATTAAGAAAATAAAAATTATCAAGGGGCATTTTGCCCCTTTTTTAATATATTGCCTCTCCCATTTTTTGAATTGTTTCTATAAAGTTTATTAGACTCTGCACACACAACACATTAATCTATAAATTTTAGCTATGATTCCAAAAACATTTAAAGAGGTTATCGATCTTGGCAATGGCAAGACGATTTCACTTGAAACAGGTAAGCTTGCAAAGCAGGCTCACGGATCTGTTGTCGTAAGAATGGGAGATGCAATGTTACTTTGTACTGTTGTTTCTTCACACAAACCAAGCACAATGGATTTCTTTCCATTGACTGTTGATTATCGAGAAAAATTTGCTGCAGCTGGTAAATACCCAGGTGGTTTCCTCAAAAGAGAAGCCCGCCCAAGCAATGATGAAATTTTAGTCATGCGTCTTGTTGATAGAGCTCTTAGACCGCTTTTCCCTAGCGATTACCGTTATGAAACGCAGGTCATGATTCAATTAATGTCACATGACGAAAACGTTATGCCTGATGCTCTTGCTGGTCTTGCTGCCTCTACCGCTATCCAATTATCTGACATTCCTTTTGAATACCCTATTTCTGAAACTCGTGTTGCACGTATAAATGGTGAATTTGTCATTAACCCGAGCCGTGCTGAAATCGAAGAAGCTGATTTAGACATGATTGTTGGAGCTTCAGAAGACAGTGTTTCAATGGTTGAAGGAGAAATGGATGAAGTTTCTGAGGAAGAAATGACAGAAGCTATCAAATTTGCTCATGAAGCGATCAAAATTCAATGTCAAGCTCAACGCAGGCTTGCAGAAGCAGTTGGTAAAAAAGAAACAAGAGCTTACGAAACAACTGGAAAAGACGAAGAACTTGAAGCAAAGATTCTTGATGCTGCATACCAGAAATGCTATGATATTGCCAAGGAAAGCTTAGGAAAGCACGAGCGTACTGAAAAGTTTGGTGAAATTAAAGAAGAAATCAAAGGTTTATTCACTGAAGAAGAACTTGAAGAATACGGCAAACTCGTTGGTAAATATTTCGACTCAGCTCAAAAAAAAGCTGTTCGTGACTTAACATTAAAAGAGAAAGTAAGACTTGATGGACGTCAACTTGACGAAATCAGACCAATTTGGTGTGAAACTGATTACTTACCATCAACACATGGTTCATCAATCTTTACACGTGGTGAAACACAAGCTTTAGCGACTGTCACTTTAGGGACATCTCGTGAAGCAAATATGATTGATACTCCGACAAATAGTGGTGAAGAAACTTTTTACCTTCATTACAACTTCCCTCCTTTCTGTACAGGTGAAGCTTATCCAATTAGAGGAACTTCACGCCGTGAGATTGGACATGGAAACCTTGCACAACGCGCACTCAAAGGAATGATTCCTGAAGATTGTCCTTATACAGTAAGAGTTGTTTCTGAAGTTTTAGAATCTAATGGTTCATCTTCAATGGCAACAGTTTGTTCTGGAACAATGGCGTTAATGGATGCAGGTATTCAATTAAAGCAACCTGTGTCAGGAATCGCAATGGGATTGATTACTGATGGTGAAGATTACGCTGTTTTGTCTGATATTCTTGGTGATGAAGATCACTTAGGAGATATGGATTTCAAAGTGACTGGTACTGAAAATGGTATCACAGCTTGCCAGATGGACATTAAAGTTAAAGGTTTATCTCACGAGATTTTAATCAATGCTTTAAAACAAGCGCGTGAAGGACGTTTACACATTTTAAACAAATTGACCGAAACAATCGCTCAACCGAACGCAGATGTTAAAGCGCATGCGCCAAAAATTATTACACGCACAATTCCTGGAGATTATATCGGTGCATTAATCGGCCCTGGTGGAAAGAATATTCAAGAATTACAAAAAGCTTCAGAAACAACAATTGTTATTAATGAAGTTGATGAGCAAGGCGTTGTTGAAATTTTAGGAACAAGCCAAGAAGGTATTGATATGGTTCTTCAGAAACTTGATGCGATGCTATTCAAACCAGAAAAAGGATCTGTTTACGAAGTTAAAGTAATCAAGATACTTGATTTTGGGGCTGTTGTAGAATATGTTGAAGCACCAGGAAATGAAGTCTTACTTCACATTTCTGAACTTGCTTGGGAACGTACAAACAACGTGACTGATATCGTAAACCTCGGTGATATTATCGATGTGAAATACTTTGGTGTTGATCCACGTACACGTAAAGAAAAAGTTTCAAGAAAAGCTTTGATCCAAAAGCCCGAAAACTTTAAAAAACCTGAACGTAAAAATGATAATAAAAAATAATTATCTATTCATATAGATTTTGATAAAAGCCTCGAAAATTCGAGGCTTTTTTATGCGCCATATTTGCAGAACTGACATAATTTCAGACTTAAATGTTAATATTAAATCAAATAATTTAACATTAACTCAATGAATTAAGAAAATTCATAAATTTACTGATGATTTGATGTATTACTCAGTTCAAAAGCTTATTCCAGCATAGAACTTGCACTTAATGTGACAAATGATTTTAATAATTAAAAAAACTAAACATGAAAGTTTTAGTAATTGGCGCAGGCAACATGGGCTTAACTTATTCAGAAGGAATGGCTAAGTCACCTTTGCTCAACCGAAAAAATTTAATGATTCACGATGTGTCAGCTGACACAATCGCAACCTTAAACAAAATTTCTTATTTCGATGTTTATGAAAACTTGGAAGATTGTCTTCCTAAAGCAGACATTGTATTTATAGGCGTAAAACCTTACCACGCTGATGAGCTTTTCGAAAGAATGAAACCAATGCTTAATAAAAATCAAATTTTTGTTTCATTGATGGCAGGCGTCACTATTGGAAGTATGGTCAATGGTTTGGGCATGCCAAAAATTGTGAGAACTATGCCCAACTTACCTGCTAAAGTAGGTAAAGGCGTGACATCTTATACAGAGTCAAAAGACGTCTCTCGTGTGGAGCTTCTTATGGTTAGAAACTTATTGGATACAACTGGAGAATCCATACACGTTGATAATGAAGATTTCATTAATAAATCAACAGGGATTTCAGGAAGCGGTCCTGCATACATATTCTACTTTATGCAATCAATGCTTGAAGCTGCTCAAAAAATGGGCTTCTCTGATCATGACTCTAAGGTGTTGGTGTCAAACACATTTGAAGGTGCGGTTCAACTCTTTAATGAGTCAGATTTATCACCTGAAACATGGATGAATCGTGTAGCTTCTAAAGGCGGAACAACAAGAGCTGCACTTGACTCTATGGATGACAACAATGTTAATCAACTCATTAAAGACGCTGCTTATGCTGCCTTTAACAGAGCAGTTGAATTAGGAGAATCATAATAAAACCAACCAAAAATTTATGCATAAAAAAAGAATAGTCGTCAAAGTCGGAACCAATGTCATGACTAATATGAACAACAGAATTGTTGGTCCAATTCTGAAAAACTTAGTTCGCCAAATTGCTTATCTATATGAGCGTGATATTATCACAATACTCGTATCATCAGGATCAGCGATTGCAGGTAAAGAAGTTTTGGGTTCATGCATGGCAGAAGATAAATCAACCCGAAGACAAATATATTCATCTGTTGGTCAACCACGAATGATGAGACATTATTATACAATGTTTCATGATTTTGGTATGCGATGTGGTCAAGTTTTGGCTACCAAACGTGATTTTGCTCCAGGTAGATACCGTGAAAACATGATTAATTGCTATGAGGGTTTATTATCCGAAGGGATTATTCCAATTGCAAATGAAGATGATGCTGTATCATTATCAATGTCAATGTTTTCAGATAATGATGAGCTTGCCAGTCTAGTTGCACAACTTGTTAATGCTGATAGTTTAATTATGCTAACAGACATTGACGGACTTTACACTGGCCACCCTGATGATAAAAACACAAAGTTATTACATGAAGTAAAAGTTCATGATGACGTTGAACAATATGTTCAAGAAAATGAAAAAGGAGAAGGCGAAGGTCGTGGCGGTATGCAGTCAAAATTAAAAATTGCAAAAGATACTGCTAGCAAAAATATTCCGACTTATATCGCTAATGGAAAAGAAGAAAATGTCATTATTGACATTGTAGAAGGAAAAAAATTAGGAACTAAATTTACAATTTAAAAACATGAAACTTTTAGATACTAAAACAAAAAATAACGTCTTGGCATCTATGATGAATATTATAGATAAAAAGAGAAAAGACATTATTGCTGAAAATAAAAAGGATCTTGATGCATTTCAAAGAGATGATCAAGCACTTTATGATAGACTTGTCGTTGACGACAAAAAAGTTGACGAAATGATTCAAGCGATTAAAGAAGTCAAAGATCAAGAGGATCCTGTTGGGAAAGATATTTCTGAAAGAACACTCGATAGCGGTTTGAAAATCGTCAATAAAACAGATCCATTTGGAACAATCATGATTATTTATGAATCTCGACCAGATGTGACGATTGAAGCTGCTGTTCTTGCATTTAAAGCTAACAATAAAATTCTTTTAAAAGGTGGTAAAGAAGCAAATCATTCTAATATCATTCTTGAAAAATGTTGGCATGAAGCACTTGAAGAAAATAATCTTTCTAAAGATTGGATTAAACTTCTTCATATGAAGCGTGATGAAACTCAGGAATTTCTTAGAAATCCATCAGAAAAATTAGATTTAATCGTTCCGAGAGGTGGCGAGAGATTGATTGATTTTGTGAAACAACACGCAAAATGTGCTGTTTTAATTAGTGGTCGTGGTAATAACTTTTTATATGTATCAAAACAAGCAGATTGGGATATCGCTAAAAAAGTGATTATCAATGCTAAAACCGATAAAATTTCAGGATGTAATGCTTTAGATAAAGTCTTTATCGATGCTAATTTAGATGGTTTTGATGAAAAGATAAAAGACCTTTATGAAACTCTAAAGTCACACAAAGTTGAAACTGTTATTGATGATAATCTGAGTTCAATTTTAAGTGAAGCAGAAGTCGTGAAAGGTGAAGATGTTTGGTATGAAGAATTTTTAGCTATGAAAATATTATTGGCTAAAGTCGATAATTTCGACCAAGCTGTTGATAAAATCAATAAATATTCAGGTGGACATTCATCAGTTATTATTACCAAAGATGATGATGAAGCTATGGCATTTATGCAACAAATAGACAGTGCTGCAGTATACCAAAATGCTTCAACAAGATTTACAGATGGTGGACAAATGGGTGTCGGTGCTGAACTCGCAATTTCAACTGATAAATTGCATCACCGTGGACCATTGGGTCTAAAACAACTTGTCACGAACAAATATTATGTATTTGGTAATGGTCATATCAGATCTTAATCCATAAATAATTTATTTCTTAAGATGTTGTAAAAGCGAGGTTTATACTAGCCTCGCTTTTATTTTTTAAAAAAATAAAGATTTCTTGTAACATAATGAGAAGATCGTTCGTAAAATATAAAACACTAAACCCATAATTCAGTTTTTGTTTAATGAGACAACTTAAAATTACAAAGCAGGTAACAAATCGTGAAACAGCTTCACTTGATAAGTACTTACAAGAAATTGGTAAAGTCGATTTGATTACAGCAGAAGAAGAAGTAGAATTAGCACAACGCATCAAGGCTGGTGATGACTTGGCTTTAGAGAAACTGACTAAGGCAAACTTGAGGTTCGTTGTATCTGTTTCTAAACAATACCAAAATCAAGGTTTAACATTACCCGATTTAATTAATGAAGGAAATTTAGGCTTGATTAAAGCTGCTAAAAGATTTGATGAAACACGTGGATTTAAGTTTATTTCATATGCCGTATGGTGGATTAGACAATCCATATTATCGGCATTAGCAGAGCAATCTCGTGTGGTTAGACTTCCACTAAACAAGATTGGATCGATCAATAAGATCAACAAGACCTTTGCGTTTTTAGAGCAACAACATCAACGTCCACCAAGTCCTGCTGAAATAGCAAAAGAACTTGACATGACGGAAAGTGATGTTAAAGAATCTCTTAAAAACTCTGGTCGACATATTTCAATGGATGCACCTTTAAAAGAAGGAGAAGATTCAAACTTATATGATGTTTTAAACCTTGGAGACTCTCCAAATCCTGACAAAGAGCTTATTCAGGAGTCTTTACAAAATGAGATTGAAAGATCTCTTGAAACATTAACACAGCGTGAAGCTGATGTGATTCGTTTATTTTTCGGCTTGGGCAACCAACAGCCGATGACACTTGAAGAAATCGGCCAAACATTTGGATTGACTCGTGAAAGAGTTCGCCAAATTAAAGAAAAAGGCGTGAGAAGATTAAGACATACTTCGCGTAGCACAATCTTGAAAAAATATCTTGGATAAGAAAACTTCAGAATAATACACAAAAAATCCCGCCACTGAGCGGGATTTTTATTTATATGTCGATTATGATTAAATTTAATCCTCTGTTTCTTCAACAGATGGGTTATCTTCAACTTTAATTGAAGAGTTTGTTTTTGCTTCTTCAGCTTTAATTTCATTTAATTTCTGTTGTGCTACTTCAGCTAAATCAGGAAATTGATCACTAAAGTTTTTAATGATATTTTCAAGAATATAACTTGCCTGATAAGCATCATCTAATTCATGATAGTTTTTTGCCATTAAATAAAAAGCTTTGACGGCATAAGTTCTGTAACGAGAATAATTTTTAGTAATATCTTCTACAACTTTATTTGATTCTTTATATAGACCATCTTCATGTTTGAAATAAGCATTATAATAAAGTGCTTCTGCTTTTAAACGACCAGATGCCAACTTTTCAACTTCACTATAAGCTTCTTTAGCTTTTGCTTCATTTTCTAACTTGATCGCTGATCTTGCTGTGAAAATATGTGCATCAGCTTTTGCATCTTCATCAACATCATTTAAACCTAAAATCAAATCAGCATAACGAATTGTTTCTTGATATTCCTTTTGCTCATATAAGGCTTTCATCAAGTTAGATTGTGCAAAGACAATATTCTGTGTAAAATTTGCTTCTTTTTCGAGACGCTTCAAGGTTTCTGTTGCTAATTTATAATCTTCCTGAGTTAAATAAATTTGAGATAATTTTCGTAAAGCTTCTTCTGTAAACTCACTACTCCTCGCCTCGACAACATTTTTGTAATATTTTATAGACTCATCTTTCTGACCTCCATCAAAAAGAAGTTGTGCTAAATAAAAATTCGCATTTAAGGAGTTTAAACCATTAGGAAATTGAACAAGATATTTTTTAAATCCTTTGATTGCAGCGTTTGTTTCATTTTCTAAAAATTTATTCTCAGCAGCTTCATAAGTTGCCATGTCGATATCAGAATCTTCAACATCAACGAAATCAAGGTTTTTAACCCATTTCGCATAAACTTCTGTCTGTCCTAAATCTATATAAACCAGCCTCACCGTTTGAACAGCTTGTCTCGCTTCCTTAGAGTTTGGATATTCATCAACCAATCGTTTTAAATCTTTTAAAGCTGCTTGGTAATTTTCTCTGTTATAGTTTATTAAACCTTGTTTTGATAAAGATCTAGCATAGTAGGGACTTTTCGGATAATCATTAATCAACCTTTCGTAATATGTGATTGCTTTTGCCTCTTGAGAAACGCTAGAATACGTATTTGCCAAGTGATAAAGTGCATCATCGTAATAAATTGATTTTGGATATTTCTTTAAAAAGCTCTGTAATTCTTCTATTTTACGATCATTTTTATCCACAAAACCATAACTGTAAGCTTTCTGGAAAAATGCATAATCACTTCTGTAGGCATTCATCGCAATCGCTTTGTTGTAAGATTCCATTGCCGGCCAGTAACTTCCTTCAGCAAAATGAGAATCACCCAATCTAACATAAGCATCATATTTTGTAGCGTTCGAATTCGCTTTCTTTGCAAAATCATCAAAGGCTTCAGCTGCTAAATTGTACTTTTTTAGTTTGAAATAAGTGTAAGCGATATTGTAGTCAATTTTGTCATAAATATCACTAAGCTGAGAAGCTGACTCCATTTGCTTAAACTCTTTATAACCGATCAAAGCCTCGTTATAGTTGTTAAATAAGTAATCAACTTCAGCGTTCCAGAAAGTTGCTCGTGCTATCAATTCTTGATCGATACGTTGAGATAAAGATTTCTGAAACATTTCTTGTGCGCTCTTATACTCATTGGCTTTATAAAGTTCAATCGCATATAAATAAGTCACTTTTTGATAAGCCTTTTTGTCATCAAAAGAACTATTACCTTCCAACATATCTACAGCTTCATTGTACTGTTTTGAAGTGATGTATGAATCGATTAAAAGCTCGCCGATTTGGTCAGCTTCCTCTGATGTTGGATAAGCTTCTAAATAATTCTGAAGAACTTTTGGAACTGGCAGATAATTGTTCCCGATTTCATAACTCAATTTTGCATAATTCAACATTGCATCTTTTTTGATTTTTTTATCAAAATCCATTTCAGATGCATTTTTAAAAGCATTTAAAGCTTGTGTTTTCTTCTCAACTTCTAGATAAGATTTTGCCAAATGATAATACGCATTTTGAGCAACGAAATCATTTCCATCAATGATTTTATTAAATTCAGAAATTGCATTTTCGTATTCTTGCGCTTTATAATAAGCGAAACCTAACTGATAATAATCTGTATTATTCCATTTCCCGCGCTCTCCTCTATATTCTTTCAGGTAAGGAATGGCTTCATTATATTGTTCTAAATTAAAATAACTTTCACCAATAATTTTATTGAGTTGTGAACGCTCCATCGCGTTCGATCTGTCAAGTTGTTCTTTTCCTTGTGCAATTGCCTTTTCAAATTTTCCCAATTTAAAATTCATATCACTTTGAAAGTATGACATGTTTCTACCTTGCACGCCATCTCTTTTAGCTTGACCAAACATTTCATTCGCATCTTCATAATTATCGCTTTCGTAAGCGATATATCCGATGTAATATTTTGCTTGTGCACCATACTTTTGAGAATTTCTAACTTTTTCAAAATAAGATTGAGACTGCTCAGGATGATTCGTTTTGAATAATGTGTAAGCGTAATTAAAGTAAAATTCATCTTGATTTTGATAATTCAAAATAGATTGATCAACTTTATCATACCAATTTTTGGCATCGCGATAATTACTGTTTACAAAATAAAAATTTCCAACGCTTAAATAGGCTATTTTGCGTTTGTTACTTTGCGGAAAATCTCTCACAAAATCTTCCATCAATCGATCACCACCAGCATTATCTAATCGCACAGCAGAACTTGCTTTGTAATATGCTAAATTAGAAGCTAAAAGGCCGTTTTCATCCGTTGATTCAATTTTATTAAACTCTTGTAAAGCAGCAGCATATTGTTGATTGGCGTATAATGCCATGCCTTTTTGGTAAGTGCCTAATTCATTGGTGTAAGTTTCAGTTTGCTGAGCTGAAACAAATGAACCTGCAAACATTAAACTCAAAGCAATTTTATGGGAAAATTTCATTTTTTACGATTTTAAAATACCAAAGATAAAATTATGTAGTTATAACGTCAACATTGCCAAATAAATTATAAATGATTCATGGAGTTTTGATTTTTGACTCTCCAAATAAATAGTATCTTTAAGGCTTCAAAACACTCATATCAACTATGTCAGACGTAATTTTAGAGCTTAGTAAAGCTAGCATTTACCAACGCGAAAACCTCATTTTAAGCGAAGTCAATGTGAGTATCAATAAAGGAGAATTTGTATATCTCATCGGTAAAACAGGAACTGGAAAAAGTAGTTTTATGAAAACACTTTACGGTGATATCCCTTTAAAAGATGGTATCGGACACATTGTTGACTACGATTTAAGAAAACTAAAAACAAAAGAAATTCCACATTTACGTCGTAAACTCGGTGTTGTATTTCAAGATTTTAAACTTCTGAATGATAGAAATGTTCAAGAGAATTTGAAGTTTGTTTTAAAAGCAACTGGCTGGAAAGACAAAACAAAAATAGAGCATAAAATTGATGAAGTTTTAAAGAAAGTTGATATGAAAACGAAAAGTTTCAAATTTCCTTATCAACTCTCAGGTGGCGAACAGCAACGTATTGCCATTGCGCGAGCTTTACTCAACGACCCCGAACTTATTTTAGCAGATGAACCAACAGGAAATCTCGATCCACAAACTTCAATTGAGGTGATGGAAGTTTTACAGCAGATCAACAAAAACGGAAATACAATTTTAATGGCAACACATGATTACGCTTTGCTATTAAAATATCCTTCAAAAACCTTAAAATGTGATGGACAAAAAGTCTTTGAAGTTGTCCAAAAAAATACTAAATCAACATAAACAATGAAATATAATTTTTTAAAACCAGTTGGTATTCTAAGTTTAAGTCTTAGCATATTAAGCTGTGGAAACTCATCAGAAACAAAAGATCAAATGGATGATCTTTCAGTTAATATGGAAAATAAAAAAAACAGTTTGCTCAAAGAATGGGAAGGACCTTACCAAGGTGTTCCTGCATTTGATAAAATGAACCTTGAAGATTTAAAACCAGCCATGCGTGAAGCCATGGAGAAACATCTTGAGGAAATTGATGAAATTGCAAATCAAAAAGAACCTGCAACTTTTGAAAATACCATAGTAGAAATGGAGCGTGCAGGAAAAATGATTGATCGTGTTTATACCTATTATGGCATATGGAGCAGCAACTTATCCACTGAAGAATTCAGAGAAATTCAACAAGAACTCTCACCTGAGTTATCAGAATACAGCTCAAAGATCAAGCAAAACGAAAAATTGTTTCAACGCATAAAAACTGTTTATGATAACAGTCAAGAGAAACCTCTTGATTCCCAAAAACAACGTGTTGTTGATTTAGTTTATAAAAACTTTGAAATGAGCGGCGCTAATCTCAACAAAGAAGACAAAAAGCGTTACGCAGAAATCAATAAAGAATTAGCTGAACTTTATACGACATTTTCAAATAATGTTCTTCACGACGAAGAGAATTATGTCACTTTTCTAGACGATTCTCAACTTGATGGTTTGCCCGAATCTTATGTCAGTTCTGCAAAAAAAGCAGCAAAAGAAATCGGCAAAAAAGATGCTTACGTTGTGACGAACACGAGATCATCAATGGATCCATTTCTCACCTACTCTGAAGAGAGAGATTTAAGAGAAAAAGTTTGGAAAAAATATTACTCAAGAGGTGATAACGGAGACAAATATGACAATAACAAGATCATCACGAAAATATTAAAACTACGTGATGAGCGTGTTGAATTAATGGGTTACGACAATTACGCTGAATGGCGTTTACAAAACAGAATGGCTAAAAATCCAGAAAACGCAATGGATCTTTTAATGCAAGTTTGGCCAAAAGCGATTGAGCGCGTTGATGAAGAAGTTGCTGATATGCAAGAAATTGCTGATAAAAATGCTGACAACATTACAATCAAGCCTTGGGATTATCGTTTTTATGCTGAAAAAGTTAGACAAGCAAAATATAATTTAGATTCTGATGAAGTTAAACAATACCTTGTTTTAGAGAATCTTGAAGAAGCAATTTTCTATGTTGCGGGAAGACTCTTTGATTTTAATTTTAAGGAAATTACAGATGGAAGCGTTCCTGTTTTTCATGAAGATGTCAAAGTTTTTGAAGTCACAAACAAAACAACTGACGACCACGTTGGTTTATTTTACTTAGATCCTTACGCTCGTAAAGGAAAAAGATCTGGAGCTTGGGCGACAACATACCGCTCTTACACATCATTTGATGGAGAAACAAACGTTTTAGCTTCCAACAACTCTAACTTTGTCAAAGGAAATGAAGGTGAATCTATTCTTGTTTCTTGGGATGACGCGACAACATTTTTTCATGAGTTTGGTCACGCGCTTCACTTCTTAAGTGCGGATGTCAAATACCCAACTTTAAATGGTGGCGTGAGAGATTATACTGAGTTTCAGTCACAATTATTAGAGCGTTGGTTATCAACAGATGAAGTGATTAATCGCTTTTTAAAGCATTATAAAACTGGTGAACCAATGCCAAAAGAATTGATTGCGAAGATTAAAAAAGCATCAACATTTAATCAAGGATTTGGCTCTACAGAATTTTTAGCCTCAGCAATTATGGACATGAAATTCCATACAACTGATCCTGATAAAATTGGAAACCCAAGTGAATTTGAGAAGAAAACACTTGACGAGCTTGCTATGCCTGACGAATTAGTGATGCGCCACAGAACGCCGCATTTCGGCCACGTATTTTCTGGTGAAGGCTATGCAACAGGTTATTATGGTTATCTGTGGGCTGACGTTTTAACAGCTGACGCATCTGAGGCTTTTGCAGAAGCAGAAGGTGGTTTTTATGATGAGGAATTGGCTGATAAATTGGTCAAGTATTTATTTGCACCACGTAATGCAATTGATCCAAGTGAGGCTTACAAAAAATTCAGAGGTCGTGATGCAAAAATTGATGCCTTAATGAGAGACCGAGGCTTTTCGGTCGATTAAAACTTAAATGACGAAATCGTCTCAAGATCTTTATTCAAATACTTTTTTACTTTATTTACTTGAAAATAAGAACAGGTTCTTGAGACGATTTTTTAATAGTTATGAAATTACTTTGTGTAGGTTATTACGATAAATTTTCCAGATTCTTTATTGGCATTCATAAAGAACTCAAAAAAAAATTGCCAGAAAGTGAGATCAAGATTGCCAGTCTATACACAAGTGGTTTTCTATACAGTTTTATAAGATTTTATAGCAGCATCAATATTTCATTTAAAGTTTGGTGTAAGGTTTTAATAAACTATAAATCTTACAAAAAACAACTTCAAAAAAATCAAACAGATTTCGATTTAGACAAGCTTATTTCCTATAAATTAAAAGAAAATAAAAACGTTAATGTTAACAACTTAAAACTTCAAGCCTTAGCTTGCATTGAGGTCTATACAAAGATTTTTAATTCATTTCAACCTGATGTTTTATGCTGTGTTGGTGATTCTAGGTTAGCGATTAAAATCGCAGTTCTTATAGCTAAAAAAAGAAATATTCCATGTCACTTTATTGAAATAGGACCTTTTGGAACAACTATTTTTGATGCCAAAGGAGTTAACGCTAATGCATCAATTAATAATAAGAGTCTGATTTCAAGACTCCCAAAATCTCAATTTAAAGATCCTAAAGAAGTTTTTAATCAGATTAAAATTAACGATAAGAAGTATAAAAGGTCGCCAATATATAGAGGTATAGATTATGCTTTAGGCGCTTTATTTAATTCTACAAAAATTTATCCACCCGATTTAAAATATCAGCATTCAACTTTTAATGGAGAAAAAAAATCCATAAAATCGCCGCTTAAGGAAAACAAATTCCTGCTAATTGGTCAGGTTACTGATGATGTTAATATGAGTTATCACAGTCCGAATTTTGATAGTTTTGAAAATCTTTTAAAAACAGTTTATCAAAATTTACCCGAAAATTCAAGTTTAACTTTTAGAGAACATCCGCATTTCACAGGAAAACACAGTAAGGATTTTTATTCTTTTATGAAAGAGAATCATATCAACTTGGATAATAAAACATTGTTAAATGAACTGATTGAATCACATGATGTAGTTGTTGTCAATAATTCTACAGTTGGTTTGGAAAGTATAGCAGAACAAAAAAGTGTTGTTGTATTAGCAAACGCATATTATGCTCTACCTGAATTGTGTTTACAACTTAAAAATAAAGATGAATTAAAGGCTGTTTTAAAGCAAACATTAAGTTTTAAACCTTCAACTGAAAATGTAACAAAATACTTTGATTTTTTATTAAATTCATATTTTATCGAAGGGCGATTAGTTGATGAAAATCTGAAAAGTGCTAAAAATATTGCTCACATTTTAATCAAAAAACATGATTAAATTTTCAGTTGTCATTCCAGTTTACAATAAAGTTGAATTTATAGAGAACACATTGGACTCAGTATTCAGTCAAACCTATCCGCACTTTGAAGTTATCGCAGTGAATGATGGATCAACGGATGGCAGTTTAACGATTTTAGAAAAATATAAAGCAAAAGGTTTAAACATTATCAATCAAGAAAACCAGGGAGTTTCAGTAGCGAGAAATGTCGGAATTGACCTTGCTCAAAATGAATACATCGCACTAATTGATGCCGATGATATTTGGTTAACTAGTCATTTGGAAGAACACGCTAAAAGCATTAAAAAATTTCCTGACAATCCTATTTTTACAAACCATTACGACATTAAATGGAACTCAAACATTATTAAGTCAGCTAAATTTAATTTAGATGAATCTGATCAAAACATAAGAAGTATCTATGATTACTTTAAAGCAAGTTTAAATGATAATTTAATTTGGACTTCAGCTGTTTGCTTTAAACGCAGTACTTTTCAAAGTTTAGATGGTTTTAATCCAAGCTATACAACTGGTCAAGATCTAGATTTATGGATAAAATTTGCATTAAAATTCTCTGTTGTTTATAATCCAAAAACAACAATGATTTACCACAAAGGAATTGTCAACAGTCTTTCAAAAAATGAATATAATGAAGTGAGGTATGATTTGTTTTCTAGTTATTTAAAAGAAGAACAAGAAAATCAGGATTTGAGTTTATATCTTGATCAAAAAAGATATGGATTGGCATTAAGGACAAAAGCCAAAAATAACTTAAGCTTATTCAAAAAAACCTATACTCTCATCAACATTGGAAAGCTAAATTTCAAACAAAAGTTACTTCTCAGTTTACCCGTATTTATTTTAAAGCCACTTCATCATTTAAGAGATTATTTGGTGCAAAAAGAATGGTTTCTGAAGCTAACGAGATGATTTAAATTTTCTCAGTTCTGCTGACATTATAGTATAAATTTGAAGAATTTCTGATCGAGGTTGAAGTCGTTTTCGCCAGATATAAAACAAATATTTATAAAGCCAAATATTTACTATCCAGCCATTATTTAGATAATATAAAATAAGTTGAGTTTTTAAAAAATCATAATCTTTCACTTTAGTTCTTGAGCTTTCTTGTAAATGCTTGACAACAATTTTTGGAAAAAATATTGCATTCAAATCGACCTTGAGCAAATCAATTAAAAAAACCTCTTCCTCTCCTACCGGATAATAAGCGCCTAAACCAAAATCCTCATCAAATTTCAGGTTTTTATTTTTAACTAAATCAATATTAAGCATTATCTCTATTGAGCTTGGCTTAAATTTTTTAAGAGGTAAAGAAAAGTTGAAGATAGAATTTGGGTAATTTTTACGATCACGATTATTAAAGTCGCAGCTTTTAAATGCATATAAAGCTAATTCAGGTTTTTGTTGAATAGCGTTCAAAAAAAACACCATACAATCTGATTCGTAAACAACATCATCATCGGCTATAACCCCATAAGTTGTTCTGGAATTTTTTAAAGCTAAATTTCGGCTTTTAGATAAACCAATTTCATAACTATTGACAACGATAATATTTTCTAAGTTGGATTTAAGTTCTTTTCCCTTTTTTGTTTGATTAACAATCACCAAATTTAGATCTCGCCATTCATGATGCGGAAACATAGCGCTAAGGAATGAAAAATCAGAACGATTCATCGTTGATATTAAAATTGAGATATCACTTTTTGAATAACTCATTTTTTCAAATCTTTATCGTAATTAATGTCGTTGCCAATTATCCGATCTTTAATTTTAAAATCATCAGAAAAAAGACTTCTTGTCGTATCATAACCATCAAACTTAACTTGAATTAAATCTGAAAGTGAATGAACGAAATCTTTTAAAGAAGCTGGACGATTTGTATTAATTTTCAGAGAAAATTCATTTTGAAAAGTTTGATTTCTCCACAGAAAAAATGGAATTTCGTACATTGATGGCGTCGCCCGTTCATCTATATGACCAGCGAAATCAATTGTGTCATAAACTTCTTCGCCATGATCAGAGAAATAAAGCATGAAAGAAGCTTCTTTTATTTTAGTCAATCTTTCATGTAAATTTTTTATAAAAAAATCATGATATAAAATTGCATTATCATAAGCATTTGAGCGTGAATGAGCCAAATTATGATCAAAATTTGAACTGCTTTGACCTGTAAATTTCTCAAAACCTGAAGGATATCTATCGCTATATTTCATGTGAGTTCCGAGCGGATGTAAAATGATAAATTTCTTCTGAGCAGGATCTGAAATTGCCTTTTCAAACTCAGGAATCAAAACTTCATCCAAAGGCGTGATGCTTCCGTCCAAAGCTGTATTTTTTGTAATGTAAACATCACTTGCCATCGCAAGTTTTGTCACCAAACTCTCATATTGTCCAATTGGTCTTTGGTTTGATAGCCAAAAAGTTTTAAAACCAGCTTGATTCAGTAATTGAATAATAGAAAAATCTTCAGATGATTTTAAACCATTCAAGGTTAAAGCATCTTTTAAGGCGCCAATTGTAAAAGCGTGACTACTGACAACATCATCGTACTTATCAATGTTGGCATGAATTTCATCTAAATAAGGAGTTGTTTTATTTTGGTAATCATATAAACTCATTCGGTTTCTCGTTGTTGATTCACCAATAATCAATACAAAAGTGGCTTCATCAATATCATGTATCTGCTCAAAGCCTTCTATCTCAACTAAAGGTTGATCAATATGAAGATCTTTCATTTTCTCTTGCTCCTCAAAATACTCATTAACAGACTGATAACTTAGATAAATGAAATTAAATTGTAAATAATCACGATTCTTCATCAAAAAAATAGTCAGAACAACACATGATACAAAAATTAATTGTTCGTAATTAAAAACAGATTTTAAGATAAAATAGCCAGGTTTAATTGCATAAAAAACAGCTATGATTATAAAAACAAAAGCGGTGAATATCAATGTAGGATTCAAATAAAACTCAGCGAACTCAGTTGCTTCTGCTAAATTGGTTTCAAGTATGATGAAAATTGATGAAGCGCTAATATTCGCTTTAAAAATAGAAAGATAAATCGTTTCAAATAAATTTGTGAAAACAAATATGTAAAATAAAATATGCTGAAATACCTTGCTTAATTTATTTTTAAAAATCAGAGCAAAACAGACAAACACAAAAGCAGTTGCAGAATTTTCTAAAACGTTTTTGAACAAAATCCGGTTAATACCAAAGCTGAACATTTGTAAGAAGAAAGCTGTAAAAACAGGCAGCATCCAGATCAAAATTGGATATCTATTTTGCTTAAGATTTGCGAATTTTAATACTTTTCTAAAAAACTTCATATCAAATAGTGCTATCTTCTTGAGTTGGTTTTACAACAGGGATTAATATAGGCTTTCTAAAGATAAATAAGATAATGAGAAAATAAATGAAATATGTAAATGCGTGTCCAATGACAACGCTTTTTAAGTCATACAAATCAATCAAAAAGTAAGTGCTAAAATAAAGAGAAGCTGCAAGGAATAAATCGGTTAATATATAATGCCAAAACATTTTCTTTGCATGAAATTGATACACCATCACAAGTGCTAGCACGCGAAAAACATCACCGATCATTTGCCATAAAAATAAATCTTCAACTGGCAAAAATTCTTCTGTTAACACCAAACGAATAATCCATTCTTTGAGAATATAAACCAAAATTAATCCTCCAAAAAATAGTGGCAGTATGTTTTTGTAGAAATTAAAAACTATTTCTCGAAATTGGAACATATTCTTAGCTTCAGCTAATTTCGGTAATAATATTAAGTTCATTAAGGTGATCACAAACATCAGGTATAAATTCGATATTCTAAAAATTGCTTCCCAATAACCTGCTTCTTGAATGGATAATTCATGCGTTAATAATTGACGAATTGACAAATAAGCAATAGGGAAACTCACGCCAGAAATCAGCGTCATTACAGAAAATTCACCAAAACTTTTCATCATTTTAGAAGAAATAAATTCTTTTGAAAAGCTGACAAAAACAAGTTCTGAACGATAGGCAAAACCTAAGGTCACAAAAAACAAGACTGACGGTAAAATAATTAATGCAAAAAGCGCTCCTGATAAACCATAAAAATAAATAAGCCCAGAAAAAAGAATCAAATTCACAAGATAACTGATGCTGTTAATTTTTATAACACGATTAAAGTAAGCGTGGGCCCTCATCAAGGCTAGCAAAAATATATTTGCAACGTGTAAAGGTAAAATCAAGCCTAGAATTCGGATATGTATTGCATAAGTCGACTCATCAAAAATATAATTGCTCAATGCATTAGCAAAAAACAAACAACTTAAAGCTGTAAGCAAACAAAAAACACTCACATAAAAAAAAAGTGTTGTCTGAAATTCTTTTCGCTGGCGGTGATCATTTCTAGTTTCAACACCATATTTAACAACAGCATTTTCAACACCAGCTGTTGAAAATTTTTGAAAAATAGCAAGACCATTTCTGAGGTTTCCTAACATCGTTAACCCAGAAGGACCAAGATATATTGCACTCAATTTAGAAGTTACCAAAGCTACCAAAACCTTTAAAGTCACTGATAAGGCATTAAAAGAAGTGACTTTTAAAAAGATGAATTGTGATAAAATTTTCTGAAACGGCTTGATGTTAAAAAAGTTTTAAATCCTGATGCAAGTTAAAGTCGGAAACGCAAAAAACATAGTAGATCAAGATTTATTTTCTAATAAGGGAACAAAACGAAATTCTCCAAAAGTTTGCTTATCAAAATTGCGTTGAGATTTTCGATCAAAAAGTGTCATAATTTGAGGATTTTCTCCAACGGGAATCACAAGCTTCCCTCCCACTTTTAGTTGTGATAGCAAAGGTTTTGGAACAAAAGGCGCACCTGCAGTTACAATAATTTTATCAAAAGGTGCGTATTCTTTTAAGCCTTTGTAGCCATCGCCAAAAGACATGTATTTTGGTCGATAACCTAATTTGTCCAGAAATTTCTGAGTTTTTTTGAATAACTCTTGTTGGCGTTCAATAGTGTAAAGTCTCGCTCCTAATTCACATAAAACAGCGGCCTGATAACCACTTCCTGTTCCGATTTCAAGAATTTTTTCATCGGATTTTACTTCTAAAAGTTGTGTTTGAAAAGCCACTGTAAAAGGCTGAGAAATTGTTTGTCCTGCACCAATAGGAAAAGCTTTATCTTGATAAGCATGATCCTCAAAACTGCTATCCATAAATAAATGTCGAGGTATAGAGCCTATTGCTGATAAAACTTTTTCATCAGAAATTCCTTTTTCTCTCAATAATTCTACAAGCTGATTTCGCTTTCCTTGTTGTCTAAACCCGTCTTTCACTTCTTCAAAATTAGAAAATGTAAAAATAGAAAATATTTGATGTCTTTAAAGAGAAGCTAGAAAAGAGATAAAATTTAAAACACAATTTTCAACTCACCATAAACACTTCTTAATTCAAATTAAAAAAGAGCTTCATCTATAAGTTTAGATTGAATCAATCCAATGGAGAACTATCATTTCTCAAAAGAAATGTTATTTTTGTGGAAAACCATATTATATGCTTAAAGTTGGCGTTTTGGGTGCTGGACACCTTGGCAAAATCCATTTAAGACTTCTTAAAGAGTCAGAACATTACCAACTCGTAGGATTTTACGATCCTGACACAGACAATGCTCAAAAACTGAGTCAAGATGCTGGTTATCACCTTTTTGATAACTTAGATGAACTTATTAATCATGTTGATGTAGTTGATATTGTCACACCGACAATGGCACATTTCGAAACAGCAAAAAAATGTGTTGAGGCTGGTAAGCATATATTTATAGAAAAACCAATTACAAACACTGCTGAAGAAGCTGAGACATTGATTTCTTTAGCCAAAAAACATCAAGTTAAAGGTCAGGTTGGGCATGTTGAACGTTTTAATCCAGCGTTTAGAGCTGCCATTCCTACCATTAAAGATCCGATGTTTATTGAAGCGCATCGTTTAGCAGAATTTAACCCAAGAGGAACTGATGTTCCTGTTGTTCTTGATTTAATGATACATGATATTGATGCGATTTTGAGTTTAGTCAAATCAAAAGTGAAATCGATCAATGCAAGTGGTGTTTCTGTTATTTCAGAAACGCCAGATATTGCCAATGCAAGAATTCAATTTGAAAACAATTGTGTTGCCAACCTAACTGCGAGTCGTATTTCATTAAAAAACATGCGTAAATCACGTTTCTTTCAAAAAGATGCTTACGTTTCTGTTGACTTTTTAGAGAAGAAAACTGAAGTCGTTCGTATGAAAGATGCACCAGAAAATCCTGATGATTTTGCGATGATTTTGCAAAATGCTGAAGGTGTCAAAAAACAAATTTACTTTGAAAATCCAGATATTGAATCAAATAATGCAATCTTAGATGAACTCGAAACTTTTGCACTTGCCATCAAAAACGATACAACACCAATTGTAAGTTTAGAGCAAGGTGCTGAAGCTTTACGTGTTGCTAAACAGATTATTGCAGCATTTGACAATTAATCACAAAAATTTAATTTTATGAAAAATATAGCAGTTATTGGTGCAGGATCAATGGGAAATGGTATTGCACACACTTTTGCTCAATTTGGCTATAAAGTCAATTTAATCGATATTTCACAAGAAAGTCTTGATAAAGGAATGGCAACCATTACCAAAAATCTTGACAGAATGCTTTCTAAAGAAAAAATTAGTGAAGATGATAAAAAGTCAACTTTAGATCATATCACAACTTTTACCGATTTAAAAGAAGGTGCAAAATCTGTTGATTTGGTTGTTGAAGCTGCCACCGAAAATGAAAAAATTAAGCTTGATCTTTTTAAACAACTCGATGAGATTTGTCCTGAAAATACAATTTTAGCTTCAAATACAAGTTCAATTCCGATTACTAAAATTGCAGCAGTGACAAAACGTGCTGAAAAAGTTATTGGCATGCACTTTATGAATCCAGTGCCAATCATGAAACTTGTAGAAATCATCAGAGGTTACAACACAAGTAATGAAACTAATGACACAATCGTTGAACTTTCTAAGAGCTTGAAAAAAGTTCCTACAGAAGTTAATGATTATCCAGGTTTCGTTGCTAACCGTATTTTAATGCCAATGATCAATGAAGCTGTTGAAACTTTATATAATGATGTTGCTGGTGTAAAAGAAATTGACACTGTGATGAAACTAGGAATGGCTCATCCAATGGGACCTTTGCAATTAGCTGACTTTATTGGTTTAGATGTTTGCTTATCAATTTTAGAAGTGATGTACGACGGATTTAAAAATCCAAAATACGCACCTTGCCCACTCCTTGTCAATATGGTAAGAGCTGGAAAAATGGGCGTAAAATCTGGCGAAGGTTTTTACGATTACAGCGAATCTAAAAAAGCCGAAAAGGTTTCAAGTCAATTTAGCGCAGCGTAGATATGCCCTTAGTCAATCCTTTCAAGGCAGTTCGACCCTCAAGAGATAAAGTAGGTTTGATTGCCTCAAGACCTTATGAAACTTATACTAAAGCGCAATTAGAAGCGAGATTGGACAACAATCCTTTTTCATTTTTGCACATTGTTAATCCTGGTTATAAGTATCATAAAGAAATCTCTGGTCCGCAACGCTTTAAACTTGTTAAGAATAGATATGATGAATTTAAGGAAGATGGCAGTTTTATTCAAGACAAAACTGCCAACTTCTATTTGCATAAAATTGTTTATCGTAAAAAAATAGAATTTGTAGGTATTGTTGGTGCTGCTTCAGTTGATGATTATGAAAATAGAGTTATCAGAAAACATGAAGATACCATTTCAGAAAAAGTTGAAGTTTATAACGATTATCTAAAGACAGTCAGGTTTAACGCTGATCCTGTTCTATTGACGCATCCTAAAAACAGTAAGATTGAAGAAATCAAACAAAAAATGATGAAGGATCGCGCTGAGTATGAATTTACAACAACTTCACGCGAAACGCATTATTTATGGTTAATCAAGGATAAAGGAGACATTAAAAGTATTCAAGAAGAATTCAATAAAATGTCGCATTTCTATATTGCTGATGGACATCACAGAACAAACTCCTCTATTTCATTAAGAGCTGCTATTGCAGAGGAAAACAAGAAACATACAGGAAAAGAAGCTTATAATTTCTTTATGAGCTTTTTAATTCCTGAAAATCAGCTTCAAATTTTTGAATTCAATCGTTTGATTCAATCATTGAACGGTTTGAGCAAAGAGAGTTTTTTAATTCGTTTAGACGAATATTTCAAAATTGAAAACAGAGGTCAAAACTATTATAAACCTGGAGGAAAGCATAGGTTTAGTATGTACCTTGACAATGAATTCTACTCACTAGCTTTAAGGAAAAACTCATATAAATTCACAGATTCACTTTCTCAATTAGATGCTCAAATTCTGTTTAAAACAGTTTTAGAACCCATCTTAGGCATCAGTGATCTTCGACATGATAAACGCATCAAATATGTGCAAGGTCAAAAGGATATGACTTATGTTAAAGGCGCGATTGACAATGGAAGTTATCGTGTTGGTTTTGGTCTTTTTCCTGTGACAGTTCAAGAAATGAAGCGCATCGCTGATGAGAGTTTAGTGATGCCACCTAAAACAACTTATATTGATCCAAAACTGAGAAGCGGAATCACTATTTATGAGTTTTAAATGCTTCAGTCAAGGAAAACTATTATCTTGTATTTTTTATAAATAATAAATTTATGTCAGTCAAAATTGCTCAAAATCTTGAGGAAATTAAAAGTCAAATTGATAAGAAAGTCATATTAGTCGCTGTTTCCAAAACAAAACCTGAAAGTGACATCATGGAAGCTTACAATGCTGGTCATCGTGTTTTTGGAGAAAACAAAATACAAGAAATGGCAGACAAATATGAAAGCTTGCCAAAAGACATTGAGTGGCACATGATCGGCCATGTACAGTCAAACAAGGTTAAATATATGGCGCCTTTTGTGACGCTTGTTCATGCTGTTCATAAAATGAAATTACTAAAAGAAATCAATAAACGTGCAAAGCAAAACAATCGCGTTATTGATTGTTTATTACAAGTGAAAATCGCTGATGAAGATTCAAAATATGGAATGTCTGTTAATGAAACTGAGGCATTTTTAAAAGACGAACGCTTAAATAATTTTGAAAATGTTCGTATTAAAGGCTTAATGGGCATGGCAACCTTCACTGATGATGAAGAACAACTTAAACATGAATTTTCTATCTTACAGAACTTATATCACAAGTTGGAAAAAGAATATTCAGAATTTGATACTTTATCAATGGGTATGAGTGGTGATTATGAAGTTGCAATCGCTCACGACTCCAATATGGTTCGCGTCGGAAGTTCTATTTTTGGTGAAAGAAATTATTAGAATTTGTATGTAATACTCGACATAGAATCAACTGGTGGTAAATACAATGAAGAAGGTATTACCGAAATTGCAATCTACAAACATGATGGCAACAAAATTGTTGATGAATTTGTCAGTTTGGTTAATCCAGAGCGAAAAATTCAATCTTTTGTTATCGGTTTGACAGGCATTAATAATCAAATGCTTCACGACCAACCCAAATTCTATGAAATAGCAAAACGCATTATTGAGATTACTGAAGGCTGCATTATCGTTGCGCATAACGCAAAATTTGACTATCGCATGCTACGCTTAGAGTTTGATAGGCTAGGTTATAAATTTGAAAGACAAACTTTATGCACAATCAAACTTGCTGAAAAGTTATTGCCAAATTTAAAATCTTACAGCTTAGGAAAGCTCGTCAAGAAACTTGAGATTCCTATCCAAAATAGACATCGCGCAAGTGGTGATGCTTTGGCGACTGTAAAGCTTTTTGAATTGCTTTTGAGTAAAGAAAATTCAGAAGATCTCATCAAGCTTCAAATAACTCAAAATCCTAAATTTATAAAAGATAAAAAGGCAACTGATTTATTAGAAAAACTACCGCAATCAATAGGTGTTTATTTTTTTTACAATGAAGATGATGAAATTATTTATATAGGAAAAAGTAAAAATATCAAGAAAAGAATTCAGCAACATTTTGCAAATTCAAGTCATAAATCAAAAAAGATTAGGGATGAAATTAATCGTATTTCTTTTGAAACAACCGGCAATGAACTCATCGCCTTATTGATTGAAAATCAAAACATTAAAAAACAAAAACCAAAATATAATCGTGCTTTAAAAAAAGATATTTTTTCTTACGGACTTTATACTTCTAAAAATAAGGAAGGCTATCAAGTATTGAATCTTAAGAAAATTGATGAAACAAAGGATAAAAGTTATATCACGAGTTTTACAACCCTAAAACAAGGACGAAAATTTTTAGCAGCCTGTGTCGAGAAATATGATTTATGTCTAAAACTGACAGATTTACACAAAACGCAAGGCCCTTGCTTCAATTACGGTATCAAAAAATGTAAAGGCGCATGTATTTCAGAAGAAAGTGCTGAGCTTTATAATCTAAGAGTTAATGAAATTATTGATCATTATCAAATGCCTCAAGAAAACTTGATTGTTTATGATCGTGGGCGTCAAAAAAATGAAGAAGCCATTATTCTTACCGAAAAAGGAAAGATGAAAGGCTATGCTTATGTCAATTCTGATAAAAGAAATTTAAAATCTGACATTGAACAAAATCTCGTTAAAATTAATGATGACAGAGATGCTAGACATATTTTTCAGTCGTATATTCGAAAAAATGAAAAAAAATTGAAAATTGAATTTTTAGAGTTTTCTGTATGAGTTGGAAAGAGAAATTACATGAAATAATTTACGAAGCTGACACAAGAAAAGGTAAAATCTTTGATGTCATCCTTCTTATTGTTATTGCAATTAGTATAATTCTTGTGATGCTCGACAGCGTACAAAGTATTTATGATCAATACCATGATTACTTTTATTATGCTGAATGGATCATCACGATTATTTTTACAATTGAGTACATTCTCAGAATAATTTGTATCAAAAAACCGATAAAATATATTTTTAGTTTCTATGGTATTGTTGACTTACTCTCGACACTCCCACTCTACATCAGTTTTTTCTTCACAACAAGTTACGCTTTAATGACGCTCAGAGCTTTAAGACTTTTGAGGGTCTTTAGAATTTTAAAAATAACACGTTACATCGGTGCTGGAAATCGTTTGATGATTGCTTTAAGGTCGAGTTTACCTAAAATCATGATTTTTGTATTTAGCGTTGTTATTATTTCATTTATAGCGGGAACAATCATGTATCTTGTAGAAGGTCCAGAACATGGCTTCACTTCAATACCGGTGAGTATTTATTGGACAATCGTTACTTTAACAACTGTAGGTTTTGGTGATATACACCCTGTCACGCCTTTAGGTCAATCCATTGCAACACTTATTATGGTTTTGGGTTATGGTGTTATCGCTGTACCTACAGGAATAGTCTCATCTGAATTTGTACAAAACTCAAATAATCAAACGCAGACACAATCTTGTTTTAATTGTAATGAAAAAGATCATCTTGATGATGCTAAATTTTGTCAGAATTGTGGATATTCTTTAAAAAAATAATTCTTTGAAAAACAATTATTTAATCAGCATTATTGGGCCAACAGCCATTGGTAAAACAGCATTGGCCATTCAATTGGCGAGATATTTTGATACTGAAATATTATCTTCAGATTCACGTCAATTCTACAAAGAAATGCAAATTGGAACTGCAGTTCCTTCTCAAGAAGAATTATCAACAGCAAAACATCATTTCATTCAACATAAATCAATTCATGATACTTACACTGTCGGTGATTTTGAAAAAGAAGCTTTAGCTACATTAGAAAAACTTTTCAAAGAAAAGTCTGTTGCCATTATGGTTGGCGGAAGTGGCCTTTATGAAAAGGCTGTAACTAAAGGATTAGATAAATTTCCTGAGGTTGATCAAAATATCTTAGACACCTTAAACGAAGCAAATCGCAAAAATGGTATTGAGAAATTAGCAAATAAATTAATCGAATTGGACCCAGACTATGCTAAGAATGTTGATTTAGAAAATCATCAACGCGTCATTAGAGCATTATCCATTTGTTTATCAAGTGGAAAGAGATTTTCAGGTTTTTTGGGACAAACAGAAAATAAACGTCACTTCAGGAATATAATTGTTGGCCTGGATGCTGACAGAAGAATCATCTATGATCGCATCAATCAACGTGTTGATATCATGCTTAAAAATGGTTTATTAGAAGAAGCCAAAAGTTTAGAGAAATATAAAACTTTAAATACACTCAACACAGTTGGTTATAAAGAGCTTTTTGAATTTATGGATGGTAATGTCTCTTTAGAGAAAGCGATTGAAAATATCAAAACGAATACAAGAAGATTTGCAAAACGTCAATTGACATGGTATAGAAAAGACGATAGAGTCAATTGGTTTAATTATCAAAAAACTCCTGAAGAAATTATTAAAAAATTAAAGGATAAATACTTATTGCAATCTTAGAGATTGCAATAAGTATCGTTTTTTGAAACTGAATTTATCCTATTTTTTAATACGTGCTCTTTCCACTTTCGTCTTTAACAACTAAACGGAATCCTTCACCGTGAATGTTCAGGATTTCAACTAAATCATCTTTCTTCAAATACTTTCTAAGTTTAGCGATGTAAACATCCATACTACGAGAAGTAAAATAGTTATCATCTCTCCAAATCTTAGTTAAAGCAAGTTCACGTGGCATTAAATCATTTTCATGTAATGCAAGTAATCTTAGCAATTCGTTCTCTTTTGGAGATAATTTGATAGGCTCTTCCTCCTTATAAGTTAAGAAACGTAGCTTAGAGTTCAGGTGGAAGTTTCCAATTATAAATTCAAACTGCTTGCTATCAGCTAAGCTGTCACTTGATTTGCGTTGCATGATTGCCTTTATTTTCATCAAGAGAACCTCACTGTCAAATGGTTTATTTAAATAATCATCTGCACCTACTTTATATCCTTTCAAAACATCTTCTTTCATTGCTTTTGCAGTTAAAAAGATGATAGGAATATCTTCATTTTTGCCACGGATTTCTTTTGCTAAAGTGAATCCATCTTTGTAAGGCATCATGACATCGAGTATACAGAGGTCATAAGTTCCTTTTTTGAATTTCTCGAAACCCTCCATTCCATTTTTGGCATGTGTCACATCAAAATCATTCATAGCTAAATAATCTTTCAGAACAATACCAAAGTTTGGATCATCTTCGACAAGTAAAATCTTTTTGTTTTCAGTTTCCATAGTTTTATGATATTAATGGTAATTTTATTATAAATGTACTTCCAGCATTCTTATCGCTTTCCACACTCACCTCTCCGTGGTGGTCATCGACGATTTGTTTCACATAAGCTAGACCAAGTCCATGCCCTTTTACATTGTGAACATCGCCTGTGTGTTCGCGATAGAATTTTTGAAATATTTTCTTTTGTGTTGTTTTATTCATTCCGTCCCCATGATCTTTAACACTTAAAACGATATAGTTCTTAACAACTTCTGTAAAAATATCAATTTCCGGGGATTCAGGCGAATACTTAATGGCATTATCCAGTATATTAACAATAACGTTAACAAAATGTGAGTTATTTGCCAAAATCGTACAGTCTTTAGCTTTGTAATGCTTTTCAATATAACCACCTCTATCCTTAACAATTAGACTCACATGCCTCACTGCAGAATCAATAATTTCATGCAAAGAGGCTTTTTCTTTCTTAATATCTAACTCATTTTTTTCAAGTTTAGAAATGCGCAAAACATTTTCTACCTGAGCATGCATACGCTTATTCTCTTCACGAATCATCTCTAAATATCGAGCAACCATTTCTGGTTTTTCAGAAATTTTAGGATTTTTCACAGAATCTAAAGCCAAATTAATAGTTGCAATAGGTGTTTTAAATTCGTGCGTCATATTATTGATAAAATCTGACTTGATCTGAGAAATCTGTCTTTGTTTTATCAATTGATTAATGGCTGTCGCAAACACAAACACAATAATAATAGTGAAAGAACCTGACAAGATAGCCATTAAAAGTATTGACGATAAAATCGCTTTTTTCTTATCTTGAAAATTGATAAAAAGTTGATAACTCGATGTGTTATTATTGTATTTAAAGACAGGAATACCGTAAGTTGAAGGTGAATTTAGTTTAAAATCAGCAGAGCGAACTCTGGTGTTTAAACCATTACTGAAGATACCAAATTCATAATCAGAATTGATATCTAATTTTGAGATATAAGAATCGATAATCCTTCTCACTTCAGTAGTGTCAATACGTTTATGAATAGGCAATTGAGACGCCATTTCCTTAACAACATCAAGCAATAAAAAACGTTCAGCATCCTCAATACGGTTGATGCGCTGATAACGCTCTTGAGCTGACAAGCCAACACCATCGACTTGGTCAGCGTCATTTCTAGATATCTTTGTGGCTAATTTTTTTGAAGTAATCTTCTTAAAAGAAACTGAATCTTCTTCGTCTGCTAAAAATTGTGATGAGATTTTATATTCTTCTTGAATCAAACTATTGGAATACACAAAATACTCGCTAGAGACGTCACCTTTTTTAACCTGAAAAAGTTCACTAAGCTGCTTCTCAATTGGCTTGGTAGAATCCGCAATACTGGCCAATTCAAAGTAGTATTTATTGACCTCACGTTCTTCAATGTCGCTGACAACATTGACTAACATCTGTTTTGCTGCAATGGAAAACTGCTCTTCGTTATTTTCTACATTACTCTTGATCCAATAGCCTTGTACGAAAATAATTCCGATAAGTGCAAGCGTCATTGCAATGATCAAAATTTTAAACAACCTCGTATTCATAGCTGCGAAATTATTGTTTTAACATTCGCAGAACTCAGCGTTTAACCTAAAGTTAACATGACTTTGCAGGATTAAATTCAAATCCCATGAAATATTTTATCGAACCTGTTAACTTGCTGTTTAGTATCTTCAATCTTAACATTATTTAAGATATAGTCTGCCAATTCTACCTTCCGAGATTCAGACCATTGGTTCTCCATTCGTCTTAAAACCTCATCTTCAGTGACTGAATCTCGCTTCATCACTCTTTCGATACGTAATGCTTTTGGTGCTGTCACTAAAAGTGTTTTATCAAAAAATGATTGTCTGTTATGTTCAAAAATAATTGCTGCTTCATAAATGATATAAGGCGAATTTTGTTGAACAAACCAATTTTCAAAAGCTTGATGAACTTTGGGATGAATTATGTTGTTGAGCTTCTTGAGTTCTTCAGAATCTGAAAAAACAATCTGACCTAAAGCTTTTCGGTCGATGCTGTTCTTTGAAATCACACTGCTTCCAAAACATTCTTTAATTTCGTTGACAACTTCTTCTTCTTCAAAAAGCTTTTTCGCTTCAATATCGGCTATAAAAACAGGAACTCCCTTTTCCTTAAAAAGCGCTGCAACAGTTGATTTACCACTGCCAATTCCTCCTGTTAAACCAATTTTTTTCATTCCCTGATTAAGTAATTAACTTTTGAAGTATTAAAACGTATGTTTTTGATATGTTTAGGTTTCATATCAAGATAAGGCGTCAAGACATTATCATCTTTTTCACGTTTCTTATAATCACAAATAAGACGAAAATCTTTATTGGTAATATCATCATAATGCTGAAGTTCGACCTCAATATTCATCTGAATTTCCTTAGGAAAAATAGACAGCTTCATATTATCAGGTACATTGATCACATCAATTGGAAGCTTGATTTTTTTCTCAGTGTATTTGGCGACTTTCAATTTGTAATCAACTTCTTTTTGAGAAATATCATGAATATCAAGTTGATTTAAGTCAATCGCAATGTGATCTTCAAGAGATTCTTTGACTTTATGAAGTGTTTTCTGCTGTGTTGAAACAAATTGAATTGTATCTAAAACAGTTTGATTTCCGTAAATCGTTAAGCTGTCAGGTGAAAACTGAAAATCAGCAACAGAATCGTACCCAGTTGCGAAATCAATGTTGATACGAGATTGAATTCCCACTTTTTTAGAATAAAGCTTGTAAGTGCTGATGTTGATATCTTTGGTTTTGATATCAAAACTTCCATTAGGCAATTCTAAATTTTCTTGTACGACGGATTTGATACGCTCATTTGCTAAATAATAATTATCATTAACTTGCTCTAACTGATTAAAATCTATCAATATAGTTTTTTCAAATAAGCTAAAACTGATAAACTTAATTCCTGTGGCTTCAAGTTGTACCTTAATGATCTCATTATTCGATTTCTTAATTATTTTATTTTTGGGTAGATTTTTTAATTCATAATTAAATTCAATTGTATCAGTGTATGTTTTTGATAACTTCAATATAAACCATATAAGGCTTGTTGATATCAGAATAAACAAAAAAGCTTTGTTACTATTTTGAAAGATTTTTTTGATATTTATTTTCTTCATTTAGTAAAAAATAAAAATGGATATTTCTTTTGAGGGTTTTTGTCTGTTAAGATAAAATGATAATAACTCTGCAAAAATGCAAAACCATAACCTGAAAACTGAATAAAAATAGCAATAATGCTATAAAAAGCAACATTGAAAGATTTATATTTTATAAAAGCCGAAACAAAGGCGATGAGAAAATAGATCAAGTAAAGCCAAATGAAATAAGGTAAGCCAACGAATGAAAGCATCAGCGAGACTATAAATCCAAGAATAAAAACACTTGGAAAGAAGAAAGTGATCTTCTGAGTTTCAGGAAATCTTTTGATTAAAATAGGTCTGACTAATCCAAATTTTCTGACTTGTTGGTAAAATTTAGAAAAATCAATGCGACGTTTATGATACAAATAAGCTTGAGGTATAAAACCTAATTTAAAACCAAGTTTTTTAAGTCGAATTGAGAGGTCAGGATCTTCCCCTGGATGTATATTTCCAAAACCTCCAGATTTTTTAAAAGCTGCTTCAGAAATTCCCATGTTGAAACTTCTAGGCTCATAAGACTGCTTTACATTATTGTTTCCTCTGATGCCACCTGTCGTTATCAAGGAAGTCATTGAAAAATCTATGGCTTTCTGTATATTTGAAAAAGAATCATGTGCACGATCAGCACCTCCAAAACAATCCAAATAATTATTATTTAAAGAAGTTTCAATGTTTTTTAAATAATAAGAAGGAAGTATCACATCACTATCTAAAATAATGAAATAATTTCCTTTTGCACGTTGCATTCCATAGTTTCTGGAATCACCTGGACCGGTGTTTTTTTTCTTAAAATAAGTGATGTCTAACCACTGTTGATAAGGCTCAACAACAGCCTCAGAACTCTCTTCAGAACCATCCTCAACAATGACAATCTCAAAAGATTTATCATACTCTAAGGCTGTCAAACTCTGAAGTAATTCATCGACCTCTTGCGGTCGATTATAAACGGGAATAACAAATGAAAAATAAAATGACATCTTGCAAAAATAGAGTAATTAATAAGAAGTCTAGCATACTTTTTAGAAACAAAAAACCCCAGAACTTGCGCTCTGAGGTTTTATAATTTAGAGTGAAGTTTTACACTTACTCTTTTATCAATCTAAAGGTTTGTGTTTGTCCTTTAACCGTTGCTTTTACTAAATAAACACCAGCTTGAACATCACTTAAATCAAAACTCACTTCAGTTGATTCTGGAGAAATTTCTCTCACCTCCTGACCCAACATATTGTAAATCACAATTTGCTCCAATTCATAAGTTGAATTAATCACAAATCTCGATTCAACTGGGTTTGGATAGTAACTAAAGTTTGCATCACTAAAGAAATCTTGGTTTGATGCGGTTCCTGCGTCAACATTAAAGATAATCTCTGTTTGACCTCCCGAAGCACATGATCCACCGAAATCAGCATCTAATGTGATGTACATCATTCCTGACTGAGCAGTAAAGATTAATCCTGCCAGCTCACCTGCTGTTGTGGTTGGATTATCTGAATCATAAAGTACAACTCCTGTATCATCTGAACCATCGTAAATCATTAAATCATCCCAAGTCCCTCCACTAAAGTTAGTTTCAAGTGTTCCTTGAATAAACTCAATTGTTAATGGTGAACCGTCTGATGACTCAAACAACCATTCTTTAAAATCAGTATTCTCATAGCAATATGTTCCAGATTCTGTTGTCCCTGGCGTCACTATTACTGCACCTAACAAGGTTTCGAAAGTTGAAGATGCAGAATATGTACTCATTCCATCCGTGTCACAATCTGCTCTAACATAAGCCTGGTAAGTTGAACTAGGAGACAAACCATTCACGGTCGCTGTCACTTCACCAGCAGCAGTTGACCCTGTTGCAACAGCAGTTGCTGTTTCAGGATCTTCCCCTTCTTCAAAAACACTCCACACATAGCCATTCACTGCTTCTGTATTATCTGTCCATGTTAAATCAGCTTCAGTTTGCGTTATGTTTGAAACTGACAAATCGTAAACTTCAGGACATATCAATGGTGTTCTGACTTTAAAATTATCGATGAAAATATAGTAATCTTCAGAATCATTTACATCACCATCAGTTGCATAAATTGCAAACTTAACATTTGCTCCTGTGATGCCAGATAAATCAAAAGCGACGGTCTCGCCTGTATTAGATGGTTCGCTTCCTGCTTCCCAAGTTTGTAATACAGTCCATGTTACACCATCCAAAGAATAAAGTGCATAAACCTCATCATCTGAGCCCATTGCCGAATTGTCTGAACCTATAAATGCTGTTATACCAATATCAAAAACAACTTCATAACCATCAGCTGATAAATCAAATGCTGGGGAAATTAACCATTCACTTCGTGTCGTTGTAGATAAATTAATACGCGCAGCTCCTGAATATCCGTTATTTAAAAAACCATCAGATGTCCAAGCGCCTGAACCATAACTTGCTGGCCCTGTTGCAAAATCACCATCTTCAGCTTCTTCCCAACATACTGGTAGAAAACCTGAAAAATCTTCTAAATAATCAGGTACAAAAGTTTCACAAGCCGTTTGAAAACTTTCTGGCCCTTCATAATCACTTAGACCATTCGCATCACAGTTTGATAAAATATAAAAATCATAAACTGTCGCTGCTGTTAATCCAGTCACGGTCACAGCTGAATCTCCTGGGTTTGTTGTTCCAGATTCAACTGGCGTGTCAATTTCAGGATCTTCTCCTTCTGCCATAACAACCCAGTCGTAACCCAATTCTTCAGAAGCAGACACTGTCCAAGTGAATTCAGCTGACGTAGATGTAACATTTGTTTCATTAAGTGCTAAATCTGTTGGTGCTGCACAAGTTACAGTTGTTTCTACTGTTAAAGTATCAGAGTAATCACTCATGCCTTCAACACCACAATCTGTTCTCACGTAAACATCATAAGTTGTTGTTTCTGACAAACCAGTAATACTAACTGTTGTTACACCTGTTCCAGTTGTTCCTGTTTGAATAGGTGTATCAACAGCTAGATCTTCATTTTCAAGCATCATATACCATTCGTAACCATTAACTTCAGACGCTTCTTGATTCCAGGATAAATCTAATGAACTTCCTGAAATATTAGATGCTGTAACATCTGAAGGTTTGATACATGTTGGCGCTTCCATAAAAGTAACATCATCAATCGCAAACCCCCAATAACTAGAAGCAGAATAAGTTTGATGAAAAGCAACATAAATTGTTTCTCCAGCATAAGCAGAAAGATCTAGTGTATGCTCTAACCATTCTTCGTTAGCCACATCAAAAGTGCCTAAATTATCAGTGAAACTTGAGATTTGCATATCAGTGGTTGACACTAAAACATCATAAGTATTATTGTATGATGCGCCTTCAACAGCATCAAACCATAACATTTGCATATCTGAGTTTGAAGATAAATCTAATGCCGGAGAGATCAGGTAATCATCATTATTACCTGTTCCTTGAGCAAAAGAACTTCCTGAATGAGGCGTAATATATTGTGATGATTTATTCCATGTACTCGCGTCATTGTCATTATTAACAACTGTCCAACACAAAGGAGCTTCAGGACTGCCAAACCATGTTCCATCAAAATTTTCAGTTAAAAAATATGTTGTCACCGCCTCACATACTGTTGCAAACATCTGGGATTGACTGAAATAGCTTTCATCTGCAGGACTACAATTCGCTTTCACATAGAAGTCATAGATTGATGATGGCATTAACCCCGTTAATGAAACGCCTAAAACACCATCATTATCAACAACTTCAGTTCCTTCAGTTGCTGGATCAAAACCTTCAGCACCATAAATAATTGACCATTCTGTTTCACCTCCATTTGAAGTCCAACTTAAATCTGCTTCTGTTGTTGTGATGTTTGAAACAACCAAATCTGACGGTGCTGGACAAGTTAATTCTTCTAAACAAAAAGAGGTATTTGTAGCTCCTGAATATGTGTCATAAATTTGAATTATCAAATCGTCACCTACATTCCATCCACTTAAAATAGTATCTTCTGATGCGAATGATGATTCGCAAATAATTTCTGTACCATCTAATTGTCGAATTGCAATACCTGGGTTAGCATCACCATCATTCCAGACTAAAGCAGAAGATGTTGCAGTCCATGAGAAAAACAAATCATGACCAGTATTTTCGTTATCACAAGATGTATTTAGACCACTATCAGAAACAGAACCGTCACCAAAATCGTAGGAGAATGTGAAAGTGTCACAACCTGTGCCTGGTGCTGATGGTGTAATAGGTATTGCTCCTGCTATTGTATCATTAGGTGCTGGACAAGTATCCTTAAAAGCTCCTAAATCAACATTGCATTGAGAATCTTGGTCATGTTCTAAAACTAGATTAATAACAGTTCCTACAGGAATTGGTCCAAATGAAACTACACCTGTTTCTGTCACAGGCATATCAGGCGCACCTAAGTCATTAGTAATTGTCAAACTTGTTGCATCACCCATGTCGGTTACATCAACATTAATTGTATAAACACCATTGACACAATCTTCATCTATAGAAGTTGTTGCTTGCGGCGATGTACAATTTGCCTGAAAGGCTTCGAAAGAGTCAAAAGGATTCATGTCCAATGTGCTCAATTTTTCAGAGTCAAAACTCTCTGAACTAAATAGCGCTGCTTCACTATGCCACGATATGGCAAACAGAAAAGCAAAAATAAAAGTCATTTTTTTCATTTTAATTATATTTTTGATTATTAACGAAAATATAACTTTTTACATTTAAACAATAAGAACATCATAAAAATTTACGAGAAAATATTTTAATTATTAAAATAAAAAAACCCAAAGCTTTCACTTTGGGTTTCTGTTTTAATGAATAAATTATAAAACTTATTCTTTGATTAATCTAAATGTTTGTACTTGCCCTTCAACTGTTGCTTTTACTAAATAAACACCAGCTTGAACATCACTTAAATCAAAACTCACTTCAGTTGACTGTGGAGAAATTTCTCTCACCTCCTGACCCAACATATTGTAAATCACAATTTGCTCCAATTCATAAGTTGAATTAATCACAAATCTCGATTCAACTGGGTTTGGATAGTAACTAAAGTTTGCATCACTAAAGAAATCTGAATTTGAAGCAGTTCCTGCGTCAACATTAAAGATGATCTCTGTTTGACTTCCATACTTACATGAGCCAGAAATATCAGAATCTAAAGTCATATACAGCATTCCTGATTCAGCGACAAAGATCAAGCCTTCTAATTCTCCAGCATCTGATATTGGGTTATCAGAGTCATACAGAACAATCCCTGTGTCATCATTACCATCATAGATCATCAAATCATCAAAAGTTCCTCCACTGTAGTTTGTTTCAAGCGTTCCTTGCTCAAACTCTATTGTTAGTGTCGATCCATCTGAAGACTCAAACAACCATTCTTTGAAATCATCATTTTCGTAACAGTGATCAATTGTCTCTGTTGTTCCAGGTGTTACAATTGTCGCACCAAAAGCAGTCTCAAATTGAACAGCAGAAGATATATAGCTCAACCAATCAGCAACACAATCTGCTTGTACGTAAGCATCATAAGAAGAGTTTGCTGACAAACCAGTTACAGTAACTGTTACTTCTCCAGCAGTTGTTGTTCCAGTTGCAACAGCTGTTGCTGTTTCAGGATCTTCCCCTTCTTCAAAAACACGCCAGACATAACCATTAACTGCTTCAGTGTTATCTGTCCAGGTCAGTTCAGCTTCAGTTTGCGTTATGTTTGAAACTGACAAATCGTAAACTTCAGGACATATCAATGGTGTTCTGACTTTAAAATTATCGATGAAAATATTGTAATCTTCAGAATCATTTACATCACCATCAGTTGCATAAATTGCAAACTTAACATTTGCTCCTGTGATGCCAGATAAATCAAAAGCGACGGTCTCGCCTGTATTAGATGGTTCGCTTCCTGCTTCCCAAGTTTGTAATACAGTCCATGTTACACCATCCAAAGAATAAAGTGCATAAACCTCATCATCTGAGCCCATTGCCGAATTGTCTGAACCTGTAAATGCTGTTATACCAATATCAAAAACAACTTCATAACCATCAACTGATAAATCAAATGCTGGGGAAATTAACCATTCACTTCGTGTCGTTGTAGATAAATTAATACGCGCAGCTCCTGAATATCTGTTATTTAAAAAACCATCAGGTGTCCAAGCGCCTGAACCATAACTTGCTGGCCCTGTTGCAAAATCACCATCTTCAGCTTCTTCCCAACATACTGGTAGAAAACCTGAAAAATCTTCTAAATAATCAGGTACAAAAGTTTCACAAGCCGTTTGAAAACTTTCTGGCCCTTCATAATCACTTAGACCATTCGCATCACAGTTTGATAAAATATAAAAATCATAAACTGTCGCTGCTGTTAATCCAGTCACGGTCACAGCTGTATCTCCTGGATTTGTTGTTCCAGACTCTATTGGTGTGTCAACTGCAGGATCTTCTCCTTCTGCCATAACAACCCAGTCGTAACCCAATTCTTCAGAAGCAGATACTGTCCAAGTGAATTCAGCTGACGTAGATGTAACATTTGTTTCATTAAGTGCTAAATCTGTTGGTGCTGCACAAGTTAATTCTTCTAAACAAAAAGAGGTATTTGTAGCTCCTGAATATGTGTCATAAATTTGAATTATCAAATCGTCACCTACATTCCATCCACTTAAAATAGTATCTTCTGATGCGAATGATGATTCGCAAATAATTTCTGTACCATCTAATTGTCGAATTGCAATACCTGGGTTAGCATCACCATCATTCCAGACTAAAGCAGAAGATGTTGCAGTCCATGAGAAAAACAAATCATGACCAGTATTTTCGTTATCACAAGATGTATTTAGACCACTATCAGAAACAGAACCGTCACCAAAATCGTAGGAGAATGTGAAAGTGTCACAACCTGTGCCTGGTGCTGATGGTGTAATAGGTATTGCTCCTGCTATTGTATCATTAGGTGCTGGACAAGTATCCTTAAAAGCTCCTAAATCAACATTGCATTGAGAATCTTGGTCATGTTCTAAAACTAGATTAATAACAGTTCCTACAGGAATTGGTCCAAATGAAACTACACCTGTTTCTGTCACAGGCATATCAGGCGCACCTAAGTCATTAGTAATTGTCAAACTTGTTGCATCACCCATGTCGGTTACATCAACATTAATTGTATAAACACCATTGACACAATCTTCATCTATAGAAGTTGTTGCTTGCGGCGATGTACAATTTGCCTGAAAGGCTTCGAAAGAGTCAAAAGGATTCATGTCCAATGTGCTCAATTT
>NZ_NEXQ01000005.1:0-11181 GCF_002810405.1 Psychroflexus sp. S27
AAAAGTAACCAAGACCAAGGGAGCTTTCACCAATGACATAGCACTTCTAAAGCTAGTCTATTTGGCAACGATGAATATTCAAAAAAAATGGACAAGCCCACTGCACAATTGGAGTACAACCATTCAGCAATTATATATTATCTTTGAGGATAGAATTGATCTGGATATCGGTAGAACCCAACCAGCACGTGTCGCTGACGCTAGGTCGCATTCCAAAATCAGTCGAAAACAAGTTTCGAATGATTTTGAAATGGATAAAAAATGAACCAGACAGAGTTTAAATTACACTACCCTGATTCATACCAGCTTTCTCACATAATTCCTTTCTAATTTTATCATTTTCTACAATAATAATTTCATAAGGTTGAAGTCCATAAGAGGAGGGAGCTAAACGCATCACTTCTTTTATCACTGACATCTCTTTATCTGAGATTTTCTTCTCTGAATTAAATTTTTTTGTAGCATAACGCCACTTATATTCTTCTAAAATATTATTCATGTGTTCTTAATTTATTCAATAATTTATTTAGTTTTTCCAACTCTAAATTGGTAAGATTTTGTGATAATGACTTTTCAGTATCGTCTAAAACAGGGCTTACCTTGTCTAGGATATCTAAACCTGTTTGAGTAATATAAACTTCGATTTCTCTTCTGTTTTCTGGACAAATATGCCTTTCTACATAGCCTTTTTCAATCAATTTATCAATGAGTCTCGTTGTGTTACTCATTTTCGTCACCATTCTTTCCTGAATGCATTTGAGGTTTGCAGGTTTTCCTTTCTGACCTCTGAGAATACGTAAAACGTTGAATTGTTGCTGACTTAATTTAAATTCTTTTAAAACTTTGTTGTAAGAGTCATGTACAAGTTGTGAACTAATAATCAAATTGATCATTGTTTCTTTAGCAATCGGTAAAGCTTCATTGGATTGAATTATTTTTTTAACTTCCATGTACTAACAACATTTGTATATACAAATATCAAATAAAATAAACAATCATAAGCTTAAAAGGACGTTAATTAAAAGTGAATTTTTAGGAAGCTAGAATGAGATAAATAGCTGGACGTTTATGAATGTCAATCTTCTCTTGACACCATTGCTCAACTGTTTTGGTTTTCACCAGCTCATCTTCAGTTGTTAAATCAACGGCGATGCAGAGTTTTGTTAACGGATGTAATGCTTTACACAAATCATCGATTAATTGATTGTTTCTGTAAGGTGTCTCTATAAAAATTTGGGTTTGGTTTTCTTGGCGACTTCTGTTCTCAAATTTCTTTAAACTTTTTTTACGTTCATTCTTTTCGATTGGTAAATAGCCATTAAAAGCAAAACTTTGACCGTTCAATCCGCTTGCCATCAATCCCAGTAGGATAGAGGAAGGACCAACAAGTGGGATAACGTCAATTTTACTTTTGTGAGCTAAATCTACAATCACGGCACCAGGATCGGCAACGCCAGGACATCCAGCATCAGAGATAATGGCGACATCTTGACCTTCTAAGCAAGGATTTAGAAAGTCTGGTATTTCTAATTCAGAAGTAAATTTATTTAGTTTTTGAATATGTAATTTATCTTGTGACTTTTTGGGAGAAATCGTTTTGATAAATCGTCTTGCGACTTTTTCATTCTCGACAATATAATAATCAATTGATTCAATCACTTTACGTATTGAAAGCGGAAGCACTTCAAGAGGCGCTTGATCACCTAATAAATTAGGGATTAAAAACAATTTTCCTTTCGATTGATTATCGCTCATTTTTTAATTTTTCAATCTGTCAGCTATTTGATGACTAGCTTCATCTAACATTTTATAAACATGGTTAAATCCGTTGATGCTATCATAATAAGGATCTGGAACATCAACTGACGATTCTGGGTGAACTTCATCCATAATCATTTTGACTTTCTTCTTGTCTGCATCTGATTCAGCTAATTGACAAACATTGTCATAGTTAGATTGATCCATGACATAAATATAGTCAAAATCTTCAAAATCAGATTTTAAGAAAGGTCTGCTGCGCTGATCTGTAATATCAAGTTTATTTTTTTGAGCTACATCAATTGATCTTTGATAAGGGAGTTCACCTTCATGTAAGGCCGAAGTTCCTGCAGAATCAACATAGAATTTTGAGGTGTCTAATTTAGATTTTAAAATACCTTCCGCTAATGGTGAGCGGCAAATATTACCTAAACATACCATTAATATTCGCGTCTTCATATTTATGTTTCTTTGAGTTTTCTATCAATATCGTCGTAAAACTTTTTAAATTCTTTATTTGTCAGTTTCAAGTTATCGACTGTTTTACATGCATGTAGGACAGTTGCGTGATCTCTTTTTCCTATTTGTTTGCCAATACTCGTTAAAGAATTATTCGTCAACCTTTTAGAAAAAGACATCGCTAACTGTCTCGCTTGTACAATATTTCTTTTTCTTGTTTTGGATTGAATCAATTCTAAATCAAGCTGAAAGTATTCGCTAACAACTTGTTGTATGCGATCAATAGAAATTTGCTGACTTGTTTTCTTGACGTAATTTTTGACAATTTGTTGTGCCAAATCAATAGAGACCTCTGTTCTGCTGAAGGATGAATGTGCAATCAATGAAATAATTGCGCCTTCAAGTTCTCTGATATTCGATTTGATATTTTCTGCAAGGTAATGAACGACATCTTCAGGCATTTCAACACCATCGCGATAAAGTTTATTTTCGATAATCGATAAACGTGTTTGATAATCTGGCGACATCAGTTCAGCTGATAAACCCCATTTGAAGCGGGATAACAAACGGTTTTCAATTTCTTGCATATCAACAGGCGCTTTGTCACTTGTCAAAATAACCTGTTTTCCATTTTGGTGTAAATGGTTAAAAATATGGAAGAAAACATCTTGTGTTCCTTTCTTGCCTGATAACAATTGAATGTCATCAACAATAAGAACATCGATAATTTGATAAAAATGAATAAAATCATTTCTATTATTTTTACGAACAGACTCTATATGTTGTTGCGTAAATTTTTCAGCAGATATGTATAAGACAGTTTTATCAGGAAATTTCTCTTTAACTTCTAAACCAATGGCATGCGCTAAATGCGTTTTGCCTAAACCAACACCACCAAAAATAAGCAGTGGATTGAATGATGTTCCGCCAGGTTTATTAGATACTGCTAAACTCGCTGAGCGAGCTAATCTATTAGCATCACCTTCTATAAAACTTTCAAAACCATAATTTGAATTGAGTTGAGAATCTATCTTAAGATTGCGAACACCAGGAATCACAAAAGGATTCTTGAATTCTGGATTTTTTTGAGTCGATTTAAATTCAACTGATTGCGCACTGACATTAGAGCGCTGTGTACTTGGAATACTCTCGGTATGCGACTTTTTCTTGCCTTGTGTATTTTCCATTTTAATGCTATACACAAGTTTTGCACCTTTACCAAGTTCTTTGGTTAATGCTGATTTTAATAACTCAACATAATGTTCTTCAAGCCACTCGTAAAAAAACTTTGACGGCACTTTTATGCTTAAAGAGTTTTCAGTTAAACTGACTGCCTCAATAGGTTCAAACCATGTCTTATATGCTTGATTAGAAATGTTATCCTCAATAAATGAGAGACAATTTTTCCAGACTGAATGAGCAGTATGTTGCATTGAATTAAACTTGAATTTAAAGGTTATTAAATCGACCTCAATAAACTAATTTTGAGATGACAAATATGTGAACAAAATACTTAATAAAAAAATGAATTTTACGTGTTTAAATTAGAAAAAATCCTTATACTATAAACGAATTATTTATCGTAAAATTATTTTAAAATTGACAAGCCCTTGAAATGTTAAAAGAAACACAAACTCCAATAGAAGTCCGTTATGCTGAAACGGATCAAATGCAAATTGTACATCATTCAAATTATGCTATTTATTTTGAACAAGCCAGAGTTGATTGGCTCCGAAAGCAAGGCATGCAGTACGATAAGCTTGAAAAAGAGGGTGTTATGCTGCCTTTGATAAAATTGGAAGTTAATTATAAAAAGCCTACTGTTTTTGGTGATAAAATTTTAGTAAAAACTTTTTTGGAAAAAATACCAAGTGTTAAAATTTCGTTTGATTATTTTATTTATAATGATAAAAATGAACTCTTAACCAAAGGTAAAACTGTACATGCTTTTGTTAGTTCTGAAACAAGGCGGCCAATGCGATGTCCGCAGTCAATTTTGGACTTGCTTTCAGACTAATTTTTTGGTGGTTTTTGACTGACATTTAAGCCGTAAATATGATTGAATTTTTCGAAATATTCTTCATATTTATTTTCGCGAATTTCAATTTCAAAATTGCAATCTAATTCTAAATTTTGTGAAACTATTTTAAGATTTAAATCATTTGTTAATTGCATCACTTGATCCATCATATCATAATTACAATTCACGAAAATGGATTTTGTAATCAACTTTTTAATAATTTTGCTTTCATCTAAAACCATTTGAGCGGCAATTTTATAAGCAGAAATCAATCCGCCAACACCGAGTTTTGTTCCGCCAAAATAACGCACAACGACAACTAATATATTTGTGACTTCATAAGCTTGAAGTTGTCCGTAAATAGGCATGCCAGCTGAGTTTGAAGGTTCGCCATCGTCATTGGCACGGTAATGTTCGTAATTTTGTCCGAGTTGCCAAGCATAACAGAAATGACGTGCTTTGTGATGTTTTTTTCTTAATTTTTCAATAGCTAATTCTACATCTTCCTCTGTCTTTACAGGGAAAGCTGTTGCAAAAAATTTACTGGATTTTATTTTATAAAGAATTTCAGGACTTTCCTCATCAATCGTTTTAAAAGCATCTGCTTCCATAAATTTCTCTTTAATTAAATAAACTAATTAATACTAAACTTACAATGGCTACGGCAATTCCAATCCAGTTTTTAGGAATTAATTTTTCACCAAATGCAAAAATGCCAATTAATGTTGATAGTAAAACGATGCTAACACTGTTTAAAATAAAAACAGCAGAATCGCTTAATGTCTCTATACGTAAAGCATTGATGAAAAAATAGATTGAAAAATAATTGGGTATTCCTAAACAAAATCCGCCTATGACAGCTTTAAGTTTAATCGGTGTCGTTCTGTTCTTTCTAGTCAGTGTTAATGCTATCAAACCAGTTGTCATGGCACATAAAAAAAGGCTTGCTGAAAAAATAGCGATATCACTTTCTTTGATGTAATCATTTTCAAAAAACTTGATGCCACTTTCAATAATTCCGCTTCCAATAAAGACAATGGCTGGATAAATTAAATTCTTTTTATCGATTTTGATGCCTTTTTTCGTTTTTATAGAAACAAGATAAACAGACACTAAGGCTAACAAAATACCAAAGATTTTCATTGTATTTAATGACTCATCGTAATAAAATATAACAAAAATGACAGGTATCGCTAAACTCATTTTGCTTGCAACCGAAACGACAGATAAACCACTTTTCTGTGTGGTAATCACCATGAAGTTAAAAATTGTTATAAACATGATACCCAATCCAACTGCACCGTAAAACCAATCATTACTCGGAATCTCTAAAATATCTGAAAATTGTAAATCACTTTGCATGCTCATACCTAAAACAAAAGCGATGAGATAGTTGAAAATTAGTGCATGTAACCTATAAATATTATGTTTTTCAAGTAATTTAAAAACCACATAAATTAAAGTAGAGGAGAGGATGCTGAGTAAAAGATATATCAAAATAAGTCTGATTTTTTGTTAAATAATTCAGTGATGTCGTCTTTATTTGGATCTAAATGCCAGACTTTTAAGCCCAATTTTGAGGCAGAAATTGTATGTTCTTCTGTATCATCTATAAAAAATGTTTCTTCCGCTATCAAGTTATTTTCTTCTAAAACAAATTTAAAAATTTCAGCATCTGGTTTTCTGTAATTGATTTCATGTGATAAATAAAACTGATCAAAACAAGCTTTAAATTCAGGATATTCAGGAATGTTTTCTTCAACCCATTTAATGTGTAAATCGTTTGTGTTACTGAGCAGAATGAGTCTGTATTCTTGTTTTTTCTTGAGATTCTGAATAAAATCTAAACGATGCTTTGGAAAATCGATTAAAATTGAATTCCATGCATCGACGAAGCTTTTCTTTGTTAGACCTTTTTTTTCTTCTAAATAAAAATTGATAAAACTTTCAGTTGACATCAAGCCTTTTTCATACTTTTTATTGATATCCCACATTTCAGGAGTAAAATCTAAAAGATCGAATTTAGCTAAATTCAAAGCTGTTGCTTTTTTATCAAGATTTAAAAAGACATCACCAAAATCAAAAACTAAGGTTTTAATCATTTCTATATATGTTTAAAATGTCAGTCGAAATTTTTTCAGTTAAGATTGGTGTACAATCCAATTTTGGTGCTTTTATGCCTGAATTTAATTTGTTTTGACCTGTAAATATGCGTGCTTCATCCCATAAGTTTTGATCAATAAAGCTTTGTAAAGTTTGTGAACCACCTTCTATAATGACAGAGTGAATGTTAAGTTGATACAATTTTTCCATCAATTGATTTAAAACATTTTTATTAAAATCAATAGCGATATAATTCAGATTTTTTTTGTCTTTGGTATTTAATTTAATATCATGAAAAACGTAGGTTTGCACAGAAGCATCAAATAAATGTAGGTCTTCATTTAATTTCAAATCTTTGTCAATTACTATTCGTATTGGCGACTTTCCTGACCAACTCCTTGTGTTGAGTTGTGGATTATCTTTTAAGGCTGTATTTGTACCGACCATAATGGCAACCTCTTCGCTACGCCATTTATGAACCATCTGTTTTGAATAAGGATTGCTAATCCAAAAAATTTCATCTTGCGTTTTGGGAGCAATAAAACCATCAGGCGTTTCTGCCCACTTCAAAATAATATAAGGTCTTTTTTTCTGATGAAAAGTGTTGAAACGTTTATTTAAATCAAGGCATTCTTTTTCTAAAACACCAACTCTGACTTTTCTGCCAGCTTCAAAAAGTTTTTTAATACCATTTCCTGAAACTTCAGCAAAAGGATCAACAGCGCCGATAATGATTTCAGGTATGTTTTTATCGATAATTAAATTCGCACAAGGTGGCGTTTTCCCATAGTGGCTACAAGGTTCAAGACTCACATATATCTGAGAATCTCTAAGTAATTCATGATTTTTAACAGATGCAATTGCACGAACTTCTGCATGCGCTTCACCAGCCTTTTCGTGCCAGCCTTCACCAATAATCTTATTTTTATGCACAATGACGCAGCCAACAAGCGGATTTGGATAGGTTGAACCTAAACTTTTTTTTGCAAGTTGTATGCAACGCGACATGTATTTTTCATGTATATTCACATCACAAAAATAGAATTATATTTGAATGAATTCCATAGAAATTAGACCAATTCAGAAAAAGGACAATCCTGAAGTTGCAAAGATGATTCGTGAGGTTTTAATCGAGCAAAATGCACCAGAAGAAGGTACAGCTTATGCCGACAAAAGCTTAGACGAAATGTTTGAAACTTACGATAAAAAGCGAAGTGAATATTTCGTTTTACTTGAAAATAATCAAATTAAAGGTTCAGTCGGTATTTCGCCATTAGAAGGTGGTGAAGATGATGTTTGCGAATTACAGAAAATGTATTTTCAACCAGAGGTGAGAGGTCGTGGTTTAGGCGCTCAAATGATGCAAACTTGTTTGGATTTTGCGAAAGAAAATGATTTTAAGTCTTGCTACATCGAAACTTTACCATGGATGAAAGCAGCGCAAAAACTATATCAGCGTTCAGGGTTTGAATACATCGATCATCGTTTGGGAAGTACTGGACATCATGCTTGCACCGTATGGATGCTCAAAAAATTATAGGATGAAGAAAGTCATTTTAAAAGAATTTAAGCAAGAAAAATTAAATCAATTAACAGCAATTTACGGAAATGATGAAGCTGAATCTTTATATCATTGGTTGGTTGAGGATGTTTTAGGAATCACAAAAATCGACCATCATTTAAAAAGTGAAACAGAGTTTGCTGATGAAAAATTAAAGGATTTTGAGCAGAAATTTGATCAACTTTTAAAGCAAGTTCCAATTCAACACATTTTAGGTTATGCTGAATTTTTTGGAGAAAATTTTCATGTGAATTCAGATGTGTTAATTCCTCGTCCAGAAACTGAAGAACTCATCGAATGGATCATCGCTGATTTTCATAAAGCTGATGAAATTAAGATTTTAGATATCGGGACAGGAAGTGGTTGCATCCCGATTATTTTATCAAAACATTTGCCCAAAGCCAAAGTTTTTTCTCTAGATATTTCTCAAGAAGCATTGTCAATTGCCAAACACAATGCGTTGATGTTAGATACAACAGTCACTTTTTATCAACAAAATATTCTAAAAGCAAATCAACTCCCTACTGAAGTTGATGTGATTGTTTCCAATCCGCCTTATGTAAGAAATTTGGAAAAGGCTGAGATGCAAAATAATGTTTTGGATAATGAACCGCATTTAGCACTTTTCGTCAAAGATAATGATCCGCTTCTATTTTATCAGAAAATCGCTGAACTAGCTTTTAAAGAGAAAAATAAACCGATGATTTATTTTGAGATCAATCAATATTTAGCAAAAGAAACAGAAGAAATGTTGAGAGAAATAGGCTTTTCTCAAATTGGATTAAAAAAAGATTTTAGAGGAAATGATCGCTTTATGAAAGTGCAGAAATAGCCAGAAAAGTCATCATTATTTTTAAATTTACAGGTCTTTAAAGACGTTTAAACATGGATATCAAAACAAAAATAGAGCAACTAAGAGAGGAGTTACACAAGCATAATTATTTGTATTATGTTCAGGATCAGCCCGAATTATCAGATTATGAATTTGATATGAAGCTGAAAGAACTTCAAGATTTAGAAGAAAAACATCCTGAGTTTTATGATGCTAATTCACCAACTTTAAGAGTTGGAGGAGAAGTGACTAAAAATTTCCCGACAGTTGTTCATGATTATCGTATGTATTCGCTTTCAAATTCTTACTCAAAAGAAGATTTATTAGAGTGGGAAGCACGATTAAAAAAACAAATTGAAGGAGAGATTTCATACGTCTGCGAACTTAAATATGATGGTGCCTCAATCAGTTTAACTTATGAAAACGGTAAGTTGTTGAGAGCTGTTACAAGAGGTGATGGCCAGCAAGGCGATGAAGTGACAGCGAATGTGAAAACAATTCTGTCTGTTCCATTGCAATTAAGAGGTGATGATTTTCCAGAAAGATTTGATATCCGTGGTGAAATTGTTTTGCCTTATGAAGGTTTTGCAAAACTCAATGCTGAACGTGTTAAAAATGGAGAAGAGCCTTATGCGAATCCGAGAAATACAGCTTCAGGAAGTTTGAAATTGCAAGACAGTGGAGAAGTGGCAAAGCGACCGCTTTTGTGTTTATTATATAATTTAACTGGCGATCGTTTAGGTATAAATTCTCAATACGAAAGCTTAGAAAAAGCAAGAAAATGGGGTTTTAATGTGCCAAAACAAGCTGAGTTGATGCATTCAATTGATGATGTTTTACAATTTATTAATTATTGGGACTCACACAGGCATGATTTGCCATACGAAACAGATGGTGTTGTGATTAAAGTGAACAGCTTACAACAACAAGCAGAATTAGGTTTTACTGCAAAATCTCCACGTTGGGCAATGGCTTATAAGTTTAAGGCAGAGCAAGTCAGTACAAAACTCGAAAAAATCGCTTATCAAGTTGGTCGAACTGGCGCCATCACGCCAGTGGCAAATTTAGAGCCAGTACAATTAGCAGGTACGACAGTTAAAAGAGCTTCTTTACACAATGCCGATCAAATTGAAAAATTAGATGTGCGTGAAAATGATATTGTTTTTGTAGAGAAAGGCGGCGAAATTATTCCTAAAATCGTGGGTGTCGATTTTACGAAACGCAACCAAAATTCACAGAAAACAATTTATATTAAAAATTGCCCAGAGTGCGGAACTGAACTTGTAAGGGAAGAAGGCGAAGCTTTGCATTATTGCTTAAATGCCGCAGGCTGTCCGCCGCAAGTCGTTGGCCGTATTCAGCATTTTATTTCTCGTAAAACGATGGATATTGAAGGTCTTGGAGGTGAAACAGTGGCGCTTTTGGTATGTGAAAATTTAATTGAAAATTATGCTGATTTATATGATTTAAAAAAAGAGCAAATATTACCTTTAGAACGTATGGCAGAAAAATCTGCTGAGAATTTAATCAATGGCATTGAAGCTTCAAAACAAATCCCATTTGAACGTGTGTTATTTGCTTTAGGAATTCGTTTTGTCGGTGAAACTGTTGCCAAGACTTTAGCAAAACACTTTAAAAGTATCAATGCAATTGAAAATGCGACCCAAGAAGACTTGGAAAAAGTTGATGAAATTGGTGTGCGTATCGCTGAAAGTGTTGTGGACTTTTTCAAAATCGAAAAGAATAAACAACTGATTGAAAGGTTAAAAAATTACGGTTTGCAATTAGAGCTTTCAGAGGAAGCTTTAGCTGAGCAAAGCGATAAACTTGAGGGTTTAAACATTGTGATTTCGGGAGTCTTTACACGTTTTACAAGAAATGAAATCAAAGAGTTGATCGAGAAAAATTCTGGAAAAAACACAAGTTCAATTTCAAAAAAAACAGATTATTTGGTCGCTGGAGATAAAATGGGGCCTAGTAAACTTCAAAAGGCTGAAAAACTTGGTATAAAGATCATCACTGAAGATGAGTTTGCAAATTTAGTGAAATAAAAAAACCTTCGTTCATTCGATTGAATGGCGAAGGTTTTAACTAAAACTATTTAGTACACGACAAAAATTGTTTAACTATTTGATTTTTAACAAAGTAAAGTGAATTTTAATCTTCTTTATATTGCATAAAATACTGGAATTCAGTATATTAAAGCATTATTCTTCAAGTAATGACTTTAAAAAAGAACTCCAGTACAGGTATTAAAGATACTCAATTATTAGCACTATTCAAAGCTCATTTCAAAGGACATCTCAACTTGGCCAGGATCCGTCTTATCTGTTTGTTTATTGACGCTCTATGCAAAGTTAAGTCTGTCAATTTTGTAAAGTTATCTGCTGGATTTGATACATCTGTAGATGCTTCAAGCAGTTACAGACGCATTCAACGCTTTATGGC
>NZ_NEXQ01000027.1:0-64464 GCF_002810405.1 Psychroflexus sp. S27
GGCATGGGTGCTAAGGTCCATGTCCGAGAGGGAAAGAACCCAGAGCATCAGCTAAGGTCCCAAAATATATACTAAGTTGAAAAAACGCGGTCTAATTGCATAGACAGCTAGGATGTTGGCTTGGAAGCAGCCATTCATTTAAAGAGTGCGTAACAGCTCACTAGTCGAGCGATCAGGCATGGATAATAATCGGGCATAAGTATATTACCGAAGCTATGCTTTCATGACTTARGTTATGAGAGGTAGGGGAGCATTCTAAACGGCGTAGAAGGTGAACTGTCAGGTTTGCTGGAGTGTTTAGAAAAGAAAATGTAGGCATAAGTAACGATAATGCGGGCGAGAAACCCGCACACCGAAAGACCAAGGATTCCTCAGCTATGCTAATCAGCTGAGGGTTAGTCGGGGCCTAAGGCGTATCCGAAAGGAGAAGTCGATGGACAAGCAGTTAATATTCTGCTACCTGCTATAAAATAAAAGAGACGGAGAAGCAAATTTAGTGCGTGCAGACGGAATTGCRCGTTGAACCTTAAGTAATTAAGGGATAGTACACCAAAGCTACGGTGGCGGTGATAATCTAAAGGCGGTTCTTCCAAGAAAATCAATTATAGCAGCCCGTACCGTAAACCGACACAGGTAGTTGGGAAGAGAATTCTAAGGTGCTCGAGAGATTCATGGCTAAGGAACTAGGCAAAATCGACCCGTAACTTCGGGAGAAGGGTCGCCCCACTACGGTGGGGCCGCAGTGAATAGGTCCAGGCGACTGTTTATCAAAAACACAGAGCTCTGCTAAATCGAGAGATGAAGTATAGGGCTTGACACCTGCCCGGTGCTGGAAGGTTAAGAGGAGATGTTAGCTTTTAGCGAAGCATTGAATTGAAGCCCCAGTAAACGGCGGCCGTAACTATAACGGTCCTAAGGTAGCGAAATTCCTTGTCGGGTAAGTTCCGACCTGCACGAATGGTGCAACGATCTGGACACTGTCTCAGCCATGAGCTCGGTGAAATTGAAGTATCGGTGAAGATGCCGATTACCCGCTGTGGGACGAAAAGACCCCGTGAACCTTTACTATAGCTTAGTATTGACTTTGGATAAGTGATGTGTAGGATAGGTGGGAGACATTGAAGCTGCATCGCCAGGTGTGGTGGAGTCATTGTTGAAATACCACCCTTTACTTGTTTAAGGCCTAACCCCGCRTTTGTGGGGGACATTACTTGGTGGGTAGTTTGACTGGGGTGGTCGCCTCCAAAATAGTAACGGAGGCTTCTAAAGGTTCCCTCAGYACGCTTGGTAACCGTGCGTAGAGTGCAATGGCATAAGGGAGCTTGACTGAGAGACCYACAAGTCGATCAGGTACGAAAGTAGAGCATAGTGATCCGGTGGTTCCGCATGGAAGGGCCATCGCTCAAAGGATAAAAGGTACTCCGGGGATAACAGGCTGATCTCCCCCAAGAGCTCACATCGACGGGGGGGTTTGGCACCTCGATGTCGGCTCGTCACATCCTGGGGCTGGAGAAGGTCCCAAGGGTTGGGCTGTTCGCCCATTAAAGTGGCACGCGAGCTGGGTTCAGAACGTCGTGAGACAGTTCGGTCTCTATCTACAGTGGGCGTTAGAAATTTGCGTGGATCTGACTCTAGTACGAGAGGACCGAGTTGGACAAACCTCTGGTGTATCTGTTGTTCCGCCAGGAGCATCGCAGAGTAGCTACGTTTGGMAGGGATAAGCGCTGAAAGCATATAAGCGCGAAACCCACCACAAGATGAGATTTCTTTAAAGGGTCCCCGTAGACTACGGGGTTGATAGGCTACAGGTGTAAAGGCAGTAATGTCACAGCCGAGTAGTACTAATTACCCGAAGGCTTATAATAGCTAGCTCTTTTATTTAAAAATAATCAAGGTGATTACATCTTTATTTTATCTTATCTGATATGTTGATATTAATGACTTAAGGTGGTTATAGCAACGAGGCTCACCTCTTCCCATTCCGAACAGAGAAGTTAAGCTCGTTAGCGCCGATGGTACTACTAACGTGGGAGAGTAGGTCGCCGCCTTCCTTTATATAAAAAAGCCTGTAAGAACAATCTTACAGGCTTTTTTGTTTATTTATTAAATCTCACTTAAAATTTATCTTAGCTCACTTATATTCATTATTTTTGTTTCAAATAAAATTAAATTATGGCACTAGAAATAAAAGATCAAGATTTTGAAAAGATTGTATTAGAAAATGATAAGCCTGTGCTTATCGACTTTTGGGCTGCATGGTGCGGGCCTTGTCGTATGTTAACTCCTATCGTTGAGGAGTTATCAAAAGAATATGATGGTAAAGCTGTTATTGGTAAAATTGATGTAGATGAAAATCAAGATTTTGCTGCTAAATACGGTGTAAGAAATATTCCAACTGTTTTAGTTTTTAATAAGGGAGAGCTTGTTAAACGTCAGGTTGGCGTTGCTCAAAAAGAAACTTATAAAGAAATTTTAGACGAATTAATCTAATTAATTCACCTAAATATTTATCTTAGGGTTTAGTTTAACTAAACCCTTTTTTTATGTTCAAAACTTCAATTAACTTGAAACATTTTGATTTTAAAGTTAATCGTATTGTTGAAGGATTTATTTCGGGATTCCATAAAAGTCCTTTTCATGGATTCTCTTCTGAATTTGCTGAACATAAATTTTATAATCAAGGCGATTCAACTAAACATATCGATTGGAAACTGTTTGCAAGAACTGAAAAACTCTACATTAAAAAATTCCAAGATGATACAAATTTGAGATGCCATTTTATTTTAGATGTTTCTTCTTCAATGTACATGGAATCTAAGGGTGATAATTATTTTACTGATAATAAAATTGAATTTTCAACTTTAAGCATTGCTTCAATATGTAAGCTTCTTATCAATCAAAGAGATGCTTTTGGTTTAAGTTTTTTTGATCAGGAGTTAAAGCTTTTTTTAGATGAAAAAAATAGTCAGAAACATTATAGGCTTCTTGAGCATAATTTGGTCTCCGTTATATCAGATAAAGGCTCTTTTAGGGAAACAGACTTCTATTCAAATTTTGAGTTTATAGCTAATAAAATACGTCAACGCTCAGTTGTTGTTCTTTTTAGTGATATGCTTTCTGATAAAAGAGATGAGTTGATAGATGCACTAAAGCTCTTTAAACATAAGAAAGCTAAAGTTATTTTATTTCATGTTTTAGATTTTCAACAGGAAGTCGACTTTAATTTTAAGAATAAGGCTGTTGAGTTTAAGGATTTAGAATCACATCAAGCTGTACAGGTTTTTACAGATTCATATCAAACATCTTATCAGAATTATATGAAGAATTATATCAATGAATTAAAATTAGTTTGCTTAAGATACAAGATTTCATATGTTGAAGCAGATATTAATAAAGGATATCAAAAAATATTAGAATCTTATTTTGTTGAAAATCAGAAGTAAAGACTCTTAGTGAAAAATATTTTAAATTTATTTTTATTTGGAGCTTGCAGAATCAAAAAAGGGTTGTATATTTGCAACCGCAATACGCACACGGTCTGGTAGTTCAGTTGGTTAGAATACCTGCCTGTCACGCAGGGGGTCGCGAGTTCGAGTCTCGTCCAGACCGCAATTAAAGTTAATGTTGTGTTGTGAATAATTAAGTTTATTCGAAATCAGAGTTAATACTTTGTAGAAGCTTTTCCATAGGAAAGGCTTTTTTTGTTTATAAACTTATTATATAATAAAGGCATTATTTCTCTTGATTTAACGGATCAAGAACATATGTTGTGTTTATGCAAAAATTGTGGTTAATCCATAAAGGAAAAATCTAGATTTTTGACTCCTCTAAATTGTACTCTAAAAGCCATATTTTGCATTGAATGATCTGACATAGCTTCATTTTATGTTTATAAATCCACAGCGCTCCTAGTCATAATCTTTCAAGACTTCTTGCTCCCGATTCCTCGGATTTGGCAATGAAAAAAAGTAAAAGCATTAAAATAAGTTCCTCTTCATTTTTTCTTGACGCAATCCTCCCGACGTTTCGGGATCGGGAGAAGCAATCCCGAACCGTCGGGACAAGACTAATTTCAGGAAATTTTTTCTTCGTTGCTCTTCGCAAAACCCCTGATGTCTTTTTCGCTATATGCTTATGACTACGTCAAGCACTTTCGCGAAAGCCACAGGTATTTCTTTAAATGAGTCAGTTGGCTTTCATAATTCATTTTCGTTGAGTTGAAGTATTTTCAACTTTATAGAAGGGGAAGATAAATTCAAAATTCAGAATTTTAAATTCATAATTCAAGTAAAACGGCCTATCGAAAATAATGTGTAAAATTGGCAGTGAAATAAGCGTTAAATTTTAGGCTGTTTAAGCCTGATGCAATCAGGTGAGTTTCCTAAAATTTAGCTTATGAACATACAATTTAGCATTAGGTTCGTAAGCCTAGACTTTCGTAGTCCCGACCCTTCGGGGTTTGCTTCTTTTCGGCAATGGAAAAGAAGGGAGAACATTAAAAGAAGTTGAAACTGAAATCGAAATCGAAAAAATAGAAATGAGTAATGAGTAATTAGTAGGTAGTAGGTAGTAGGTAGTAGGTAGTAGGTGGTAGGTTGTACGTCCCTGATATAGGTTGACCACTTTAATCAAAGTGTATACTTATGAAAGCAAATTTAAAAGCCTTAAGAAAACAGCGAACTTATTCTGAAGAATTTAAGCGTCAAGTTGTTCAAGATTTTGAATCTGGACAATTCAGTGTTTTACAATTAGAGAAATTACATGGCATAAGCAATGTGTCAATTTATAATTGGATCTATAAATTTTCTACCTTTAACGAAAAAGGTTCAAGAATTGTAGAGATGAAAGATAGCAGCACCCAGAAATTAAAAGCATTGCAAATGGCTATACGAACTAATAGGTCACCAGTTATTCATTATTCAGACAGAGGAAGTCAATATACTTATGGACGATATATTGATTTATTAAAAGCTAATGGCACAAAGATAAGTATGGCTTTAAGTGGTTTGGATAATGCTTATGCGGAACGCATTAATAGAACTATTAAGGAAGAATATTTAAGCTACTGGAAGCCTAAACATTTTATCAATTAAAGCAGTGTGTCAAAAAAGCAGTATTAAATTATAACCAGAATAGGGTTCATAAACATTTACCCAAAATGAGTCCGAATAACTTTGAAGATTATTGGAACAAATTAAAACCATCTAATAGACCAATAATTACTATTTTTAACGATGAAATTAATAACTAAAAACGGTCAACTCTAATCAGGGATGTTCAATGTGTGAGTTTTTGAATGGTGAGTCATTTAAAGTTTAAAATTCTAAATCAAAAAAAGCCTACAGCCGAATGCCTACTTCAATAAAAAGCACAATCAAACTTTCGTATTGTTCAAAGCATAAAACCAAATAATGTATTATTTTTGAAATTGACTCAATAACTTTTTTCAAAAGCTTTAGGTCATTTATCATAAAATAAAAATCAGAAGAAAACCAAGACATATGCTTATTACTATCATCGCGGGTGCACGCCCAAACTTCATGAAAATAGCACCAATTATTCATGCCATACAAAAGGCAAAAGACAAATCAGAGAATATAGACTATCGACTTGTTCATACAGGTCAGCATTATGATAAAAAAATGTCTGGTGATTTCTTTGATCAATTAGAAATACCTGCTCCTCATACCAATTTAGAGTCTGGAGGGGGATCACAAGCAGAGCAAACTGCAAAAATTATGTTAGCTTTTGAAAAAGAGCTTATTAACAACCCAACAGATCTTGTTTTGGTTGTAGGGGATGTTACTTCCACAATGGCATGTGCAATTACCGCACAAAAGCAACAGGTTAAGGTTGCACATGTTGAAGCAGGCATCCGTTCAGGAGATTGGTCTATGCCTGAAGAAATCAATCGATTGCTAACAGATAGTATTACAAACTACTTTTTTACAACTTCGGACTTAGCAAACAATAACCTCAAATCAAGCGGGGTAAAAGACAATCAGCTTTTCTTTGTTGGTAATACCATGATAGATACTTTGCTAAAGCAGCGTCCAAATTTTAAAAAACCAGAAGTATGGGATGAATTGTCACTTAATGAAAAAGAATATTTAGTGATGACCCTTCACCGACCTGCTAATGTTGATGAAGAAACGAAGCTTAAAGAGCTGATGGATGAGATTGTTAATAATACAAATGATTTACCACTCATATTTCCAGTACACCCAAGAACTGCGAAAATTTTAAAGAAGCTCGGAATTATGCATCCGCGCTTACATATGGTAGAACCATTAAGCTATTTAGAATTCAATTATTTAGTAGGGCGCGCAAAAGCTGTGATAACGGATTCAGGAGGTATTACAGAAGAAGCCTCAATTTTAAACGTTCCTTGTATGACATTAAGAGACAATACCGAACGCCCCGAAACTATTGAATTGGGTACAAATGAACTTTTGGGTACTGACCCTAAAGCAATTCAACCTGCTATGCAAAAACTTTTTAATGGTGAATGGAAAGAGTGTCAAGAAATACCGATGTGGGATGGGAAATGTGCTGAAAGAATTATAGACGAAATTCTCAAAATTAAATTTTAGTTTGTTAGATACTACTAGTAGGTGTGAGTTTTTGAGTCATTCAAAATTTTGAATTCAAAATTCATAATTCAAGAAAACGGCCTAAAGCCAAAAACTCAGCTTTAAAAGCAACTCAAAAAAAACCTCGATTTGCATCGAGGTTTGTCATTTTTAGTCTTTTAAACAGAGCTTTTTTATATTTTAAAACGCCATCCATGCGGATCCTCGGCTCTATTATATTGTATATCTTGTAATCTTTTTTTGAAATGAGCGCCATAAGAATCCTCCATAACAGGAAGTTCATAATACTGCCCATCATATTCAAAGCCTTCTACACCAACAATAGTAGCGGCAGTTCCTGCGCCAAAAATTTCTTTAAGTTCACCACTTTTAGCTGCATCTATAATGCGCTTAACTTCAACGCGATCAATCTCTACATCTAAGCCTTCATCTTGTGCTAATTGGATAATTGACTTTCTTGTGATGCCATCTAAAATTCGGTCATTGGTTGGGGCTGTAACCAATTTATCATTAATACGGAAAAAGATATTCATCGTTCCTGCTTCCTCCATATACTGATGCGTATTTGCATCTGTCCATATAATCTGGTCTAAACCTTTTTCTTTAGCCAATTTGGTCGGATAAAACTGTGCTCCGTAATTACCAGCTGCCTTTGCATAACCAACGCCACCATCTGCCGATCTGCTGTAATCTTGTGCAATCAAAACTTTTACTGGTTTTGAATAATAGGCCTTGGCTGGGCAAGTAATAATCATAAAACGATACTGATTAGATTCTGATGCAGAAACACCTGCTTCAGTGGCAATCGCAAATGGGCGGATGTATAAAGAATTACCTTGTCCTTTTTTTACCCAGTCTTTATCAAGTTGCATCAGCGTTTTAAGACTCTCCATAAAATATTCCTTAGGAAATTCAGGAATCGCCATACGTTTTGAAGAAATATTGATACGATTCAGGTTGTCTTCAGGTCTGAATAACCAGACATCATCATGATCGTCTTTAAAAGCTTTCATGCCTTCAAAAACAGCTTGACCGTAATGAAACACTTTAACTGATGGCTCAAAACTCATAGGTCCATAAGGTGCTATCACTGGTTTTTGCCATTCCCCATCAATGTAATCACAGTACATCATGTGGTCAGCGTAGTTTTTGCCGAATTGTAAGTTGTCAAAATCAACTTCCTCTAATCTAGATTTTTTAGTTTTTGTAATATTTAAAAGTGAATTTAATTGACTCATTTTTTAAAATTTTAGCGAATATACAAATTTTTTAAGTACACGACAAAAATTGAATTAGATTAAGGTCATATTTATTAGTTCCTGATAACAAGCATTTTGAGATATAGTCTAATCCATATCTGAAGACTGATATAGCTCTTCTTCCGTGTTTTTTGATTCTTATTGGTTTTATTTGAGTATCAATAAAGTCTCCAATTTTATAACACCACACAAATGCTATCATCACGAGCATGATTAACTTTTCCAGTCTTTCAGGGTGTGTAACGTGAGTATCTTCAAGATTGAACCCGCTGGTTTTAAGAGCCCTGAACAAGCTCTCTATCTGCCATCTTTTAGTATAATACTCTAGTGCCTCATCTGGTTTGTTGAATGATACTATAATGCAAAAGTCAACTTTTCCATCTTTAATGGATTTTGTGCCTGATAAGTAACAATATTCCCCGTGCATCCTGACTATTTTAGGATAGTGCCTTATCTGCCCAGCTTTCAAGCTATGAAATAAATGCTGTGCTGTAATTTCCTTTTGCCGTCTTGGGCAGTAAATTTTAAAGTTATTACGTATTCGAATGAAGTAACGTATATTCTTTGAATTAAGGAAATTAAGCCATTGCTCACCCACAAACTCCCTATCTGCCAACAAACAATCGATACAGTCCTTGCCAAAGCAGTCAATGAAGCCTTGTACCAATGCAATACGCTCAGGAGTATTGGAATTCCCCCTTTTGTCCAGCATTTTGAACATTATTGGAAAAGCTACATTTTTATAACTGATCCCCAACATAAGGATATTTATGTTTTTATCCCCGAACTTCCAGTTGGTCCTATCCATAGAGAGCACCAGTTTATCTTTCTCTGGAAGAAGGCAAAAAATAAACTTGGCTACCCAGATCATAGATAGATCGGCAAGTGCCATAAAGCGTTGAATGCGTCTGTAACTGCTTGAAGCATCTACAGATGTATCAAATCCAGCAGATAACTTTACAAAATTGACAGACTTAACTTTGCATAGAGCGTCAATAAACAAACAGATAAGACGGATCCTGGCCAAGTTGAGATGTCCTTTGAAATGAGCTTTGAATAGTGCTAATAATTGAGTATCTTTAATACCTGTACTGGAGTTCTTTTTTAAAGTCATTACTTGAAGAATAATGCTTTAATATACTGAATTCCAGTATTTTATGCAATATAAAGAAGATTAAAATTCACTTTACTTTGTTAAAAATCAAATAGTTAAACAATTTTTGTCGTGTACTAAAATAAACGATATAAAGATTTATCAGTCATGCTAAATTTTGAAGCTAACTGTGGCAACAAATGTTCCTGATGAATGTGTTTGGTTAAATAATCAATGACTTCACTTAGGCGATGATCATTCGGATGCGGTAATTCTAAAAATAAAGGTTGAGAAGCCGTTTGCTGAAGTAAAGCCCTAAAAGCATCAACAACTGCATATTTATTTTTTTGAGTTTGAAATATATCTCCATTCCAGTTTTTTGTAAAAATTAATAATTCGATTAAAAGAGAATTAATGGGGTAAATTCCTACTTTTTTATAAAACAATGCAGCTTGATCTGAGACAGGAAAATACAAATTTTTCATGATTACTCGCGATGAGCTAGGATAAATAGCATGATTGACATTTGATGGAATCCACATATAATGTCGCGCAGGCAAATAATGTGTTCCTACATTTGTTTTGACATGAACAACATCGCCTTCAGCATATAAAAACTGTCCTTTTTGATGTTGATGCGATACAACAAAACTTTCTCCTTTTAAGTTGAAATAACAATAAATACTAGCCGGATGTTTATCAACTTCAGTTAAATAATATTTACTATTCATCAAAAAATAATGTTTTGCACTAAATTAATAAATTAATGTCTTACTTAAATAAATAGACATCAAATATGTTATATAAATTGCAGAAGTGCTTTTTAGCAAATGCATAAAATACATCCCAAAGATTAATCAATTTGAAAATAAATTGGATTAATATTTATTAAAAGATACAATTATGAAAAAAAATAGAATTAATTACACAGCATATCTTGATAGGATTCAATCACCAGAAAAAGCATCATTATTGATCAAAAATAATGATGTTTTAGGCGTTAGTGGTTTTACAAAAGCAGGAGATAGTAAAGCTGTTTTACCAAAAGTTGCTCAAAGAGCTTTGTATGAAGATGTTAAAGTAACCGTATTAAGTGGCGCTTCACTAGGATACAATACCGATGCGGACTTAGCTAAAAATGGCGCTTTGCACAAACGAATGCCTTTTCAGGCAGATCCGACACTTAGAAAAAGCATCAATAGCCACGAAGTTCTTTACGTTGATCAACATTTAGGTCAAACTGCCGATATGCTTCAGCATGTCGATACTTTCAAAATTGATGTTGCAATTATTGAAGCCGTTTCTATCACAAAAGACGGCTATATTATTCCGACAACCTCAGTGGGAAATTCACCTGTTTTTGCAGATAAAGCAGAAAAAATCATCATCGAGATCAATACAAGTTTTCCTGAAAGCTTAGAAGGTATTCACGATATCAAGTTTTTGAAAAAGCAACCACATCGTGATATTATCCCTGTATTGCATTCTGATACAAAAATCGGTGTTCCATACATAAAAATAGATCCTGAAAAAGTTGCAGCTATTGTATTTACTGAAGTTCCAGATAGTCCGGCTATCATTTCTGATCCTGATGAAAAAACAACAGCAATCTCTAATCATATTCTTCAGTTTTTAGGAAAAGAAGTTGATGAAGGGAGATTAACAGAATCTCTTTTGCCTCTACAAGCAGGCATTGGTAAAACAGCAAATGCGATTCTATCAGGTTTTGTTAACAGCCGATTCAAAGATTTGACAATGTATTCTGAAGTGCTTCAAGACAGCACTTTTGAATTGTTTGATTCTGGTAAATTACTATTTGCTTCAGCTTCTTCAATCACAGTGACAGAGGAATGCTCCAAAAAAGTTTTTAATAATTTTGAAGACTATAAAGACAAACTACTTTTAAGACCACAAAACATCAGTAATGCTGCTGAAGTGATCAGCCGATTAGGTGTTATTGGTATCAACACAGCTATTGAGTTTGATATATATGGCAACGTCAATTCAACACATATCACTGGTACTAAAATGATGAATGGTATTGGTGGCTCTGGAGATTTTGCTAGAAATGGCTATCTCAGTATTTTTGCTTGTCCTTCGATTTCAAAAGAAGGTCGAATTTCACATATCGTTCCTATGGTTTCCCACACCGATCACACAGAACACGATGTTGATATTTTAGTCACAGAACAAGGTTTGGCAGATATTAGAGGTATAGCACCAATAGAAAGAGCCAAAGTGATTATAGAAAATTGTGTGCACCCAGAATACAAAGAACAGCTAATGAATTATTTTACAGAAGCTTCAAAATTGGGCGGACACACGCCTCATATTCTTGAGGAAACATTAAGCTGGCACACTAATTTAAAAACACATGGCACAATGAAAATTGAAGAATTTGCAATTCATTAAAATTCAGTTTATAAAGCTAAAATATAATCTATCATACGCTAAAAGCTGATCAATCTATAAAATTGCTCAGCTTTATTTGTTTAATCTCAATACCGATTATGATTTTAAAATGCCAGCTTTTTTGATAAAAGCTTTGCTTTGTTCAGTATCAACTTTAGAAAATAAACTCACACTCACATAAATGACTAAAGAAACTGAAATCCCGATTATGGCTTGTGTTGCTGAAGCAATTTCCCATGCAATTGGTAAATCTATTCCCAAGGCAACAAGTAAGTTGTATGTTGAAAATAGTAGTCCAAATAGCATTGATGCAATTGCAGCTTTTGAAGTGCCTCTTGCCCATACAAAACCTAATACCAAAGGAACAAAAGCTCCACTTGTGAGGAAATCTGAACCTATCCAAGAGATTTTTAAAACTGATTTTATTTTTAAAGCAAACAATAAAGCGATTGCACCCATTAAAAAAGTGGATGAACGCGCAATAACAACTTGTAGCTTAGAGCTTGCTTTAGGATTGATATAATTTTTATAAATATCAACAGTTAAAGACAAAGCGCCAGTATTAATCAATGAATCCATTGTAGACATAATCGCTGCACAAAGTCCGACAAACATCGTCGCACTCATCACGGAATTTGGTAATTGACTAATCATTTCAGGAACAATACCGGCTTTAGGAACTGTATCAAACATCACTGAAGAAAACATTCCTGTATAAGTGACCATTAAATAAAGCGGGATAAAAGCAATAAAGCTAATGATCATCATTTTTTTGGCATCAGTTGCTTTTTTAGCTGCCGAAATACGCTGCCAAATATTGGCTTGAATCATCCATGAGGTCCCGAAAGTGATCACATAAGCAATATTATCAGCAACACTAGAAAAGAAAGAAGTATAACCCACTTTTTCATTAGCATTTGCAACAGCTTTAACAGCTTCCATACCGCCAGATTCCGTATAGGTGTAATAAAACAAAAATATGCCTGTGAACAAGAAAAATAGAAATTGTAAAAAGTCAGTTATAACAACACCTTTAAACCCACCAAACAAAGAATAAGTTAACACAATTAAAATCCCTAAAATACAGCCAGTTGCATAACTCATATCAAAAAAAGCTTGAAAAAACTTTCCGACCACAATTACCTGAACAGCAGAAGCAATGATCATAAAAAATAATGATGAATATTGTCAGCAACAATGCAACCTTACTATTGTAGCGTTCCTTCATCAATTGAGGCTGAGATATTGTTCCAATATTTCTGATGCCTTTAGCAAAAACATACATCAAAGCGGTGGCAATTAAAACAGGAACACCGTAAATCCAGAAAGAACTTAACCCGTTTTTATGTGCGTGATCTACAAGATCAATCGCTGAACCTCCGCCCCACCAAGATGCGATAAATGTAATGGCTAATAACCATGCTGGAAGTTGGCGCGATGCCAAAAAATAATCTTCACTATTTTCACTTTTTCTATTCCAAATGCCCAAGGCAATTATTGCAAACACATAGATAGAAAGAAAAACAATTGTAAGTGTTGTATTTGGCATTGTTAGCTTTATAGTTTGGGCTGGGTTTCGTTTTTAAACGTATTACAAATAAACAGATTATTTTGTAATCTGAAAATCAAGATTACCTGAAAGATCAGCTTTAACAAGTGTTTAGCGAAAGGAGAAAAGTTTGCTCTAAACTTTATTGATGTTAAACATCCTGGATTATTCCTTTATACATGGAATTTATCCTAATTTTGTTTTCTACTTTAGAAGAGCTTACTTTTATGAGAACAACATTAACACACATCAAAAAAATTGAACTTAGCAAAAGTCTTATCCTTCCTTTAGCTGAAAAAATTACAGCTGGATTTCCGAGTCCTGCTGAAGATTTTTTGGACTTAAGCATTGATTTGAACAAAGAATTTATCAAGCATCCAAATGCAACATTTTTCGGTAAAGTAAGTGGTGATAGCATGATTGATGCTGGCCTCAATGATGGTGACTTGTTGATTATTGACAAGAGTTTAGAACCCAAAAACAACAGCATTGCAATTTGTTATTTAGATGGTGAGTTTACCGTCAAACGTGTTTTGTACGAAAAAGATAAGTTATGGCTCGTTGCAGAAAATAAAAATTACCAACCCATCCCTGTTTATCCTGAAAATGATTTTGTTATTTGGGGAATTGTGACCACAGTTATCAAAAAAATATCATAATGTTTGCTTTAGTTGATTGTAACAATTTTTATGCCTCTTGTGAGCGTGTATTCAATCCGAGTTTACGAGAAGTGCCTATCGCAATTTTATCAAATAATGATGGCTGTGTGATTGCGAGAAGCAATGAAGCCAAAGCACTCGGCATCCCGATGGGTGCGCCAGCTTTTAAATTTGAAAAGATTTTTAAACAAAAAAATATCAAAGTCTTTTCATCCAATTATGCACTTTATGGCGATATGAGTGCACGCGTGATGAATATTTTAAGTGAATTTACACCTGATATTGAAATTTACAGTATTGATGAATCCTTTTTATACTTTAGAGGTTATGACAAAATTGGTCTTGAAAAGCATTTACAAAAAATGAAAAAATCTGTTGAAAAATCAACAGGAATACCCATCAGCATTGGTGTTGCAGAAACGAAAACATTAAGTAAAGTTGCTAACAGTATTGCAAAAAAATTTCCGAAACATACTGGCGGAATTTATATTATCAAGAATGAAGAATTACGTCTCAAAGCTTTGAAATGGCTCTCCATTGGAGACATTTGGGGAATTGGCAGACAACACCAAAAACGCTTAGAAGCTTTGGGCTTTAAGAAGGCTTATGAATTTGCTCAACTCAATGATGATTGGGTGAGAAAACACATGACAGTTGTTGGTTTACGCCTTAAAAAAGAATTAGAAGGCGAGCAAACTTTAGGTCTTGAAGGCATCACTAATAAGAAAGCAATTGCCACCACACGCTCTTTCGATTATGAGTACAAAGATTTAGATTATATCACCGAACGTATTTGCAGTTACGCGATTATTTGTGGCGAAAAATTGCGTCGTCAAGATAGCTGTTGTCAATCTATTTATGTTTTTCTAAAAAGTAACAGGTTTCGAAAAAATACGACTTATCACAGCAGAGGTTTTACGGTACAACTTCCCTACCCGACCAACTCGAGCTTAGATTTAGTGAAATTCGCTAAAAAAGCTTTACACCAAATTTATGAGCAAGATATTTCTTATAAAAAAGCTGGCGTTATTGTGAGTCGGATAACTCCAGAAAATGAAAAACAAACCTCGCTTTTTACGGAAGAAAACCCGAAACATATCCCTTTGATGAAAAAAATTGATGCGCTTAATGAAAGCTATGGAAAGCACACAATCAAATTTGGAAATCAAGATTTAAAACACCGCTGGAAAATGCGCCAAAATCATTTGAGCCAAAATTACTCAACAAAATTAACAGATGTTATTGAAATTAAAGCGAGTTGAGCACTTCTACTCTTTATCAAAATATATTCGCCAAATCCCTCTCACTTCATTCTCTTGATATCCTATCGCTTTATCCTCTGGGTATAACTCAATAATTTTATTATAAGTTTCAGTCGCGATATCTTCACCAACCTTTCCGTGGCATTTTAAACACATCGAATTTGTTGTGATTGGATAATAGAATTTCACTTTATCTTCAGTCGTTTCAATAATTGGTTCGACTTGGTCTTCATTAGAAACCATTTGAGAAAATTGTCTGATGTATTCTATTTCTTGTTCTGATGCTAGATTAGATGGATTACGATTTTTATCGGAAACTCTTTTAATATCAGCATTATATTTTTTAGACATAGAGTCGGTTATCGGCATCGCTTGAACATTACAAAATTCTAACGCATGAATAGGCCCGTCCTCTTTCATTTTGGTCATTAAATTTTTACCAAGCTCTGCTTTGGTTCCTATCGCATATTCTAAACCTATGCTTTTGTAATCTTTCTGCTCTTTTTTTTCAACTTGAACAGGCTCATCTTTCTTTTGATCTGTTTGATCTTGAGATTTATTGTTCTGGCAGCTCGATAAAGTTAAAGCTAAAACGAAAATTGAGATTAATATTTTTTTCATAAAAATTATTTTATCAAAAATAATTAAGAAAATGATATTGGTTTGTAACTCTTGTTACTTATAAAGTTAATTTACAGAACAAAAAATGATGTTCTATAAATTGAAAAAAATAAAAACCATATACATTGACAAATATTTAATAAATTTTAATATTTTCGGCTTTTCATTAACAACTCACTGATTTTTAAAAAAATCAAAACAAATTCATATTTACTTCCTATGAAAAAGCAATTACTCTCTCTTTTACTCTTTATTATTGGCTTCAATTCGTATGCTCAAATCACCTTTGAAGAAGGTTACTTTATTAATAATTCAGGACAGAAAACAACTTGTCTTATCAAAAATGTTGATTGGAAAAATACACCGACACAAATTGAGTATAAACTTCAAGAAAACGACGAAGCACAACTCAAATCAATAGAGACGCTTAATGAGTTTGGAATAAATGGAATTTCTAAATACATCAAAGCCAAGGTTGAAATTGATAGATCTAGTAAAAATATCAATCGCTTAAGTCAAAACAGAAATCCGATTTTCAGCGAGGAGAATTTATTTTTAAAAGTACTTGTTGAAGGCCAAGCAAATTTATATGAATATAATGATGGTAATTTATTACGTTATTTTTACAGTTTAAAAGATTCAGAAATCAAACAGTTAATTTATAAAAAATATAAAACTGTTAATGGAGATGTTAGCGAAAACAACAGATACAGACAACAACTGTGGAGTGACTTATCTTGTGATGGTTTTGACCAACAAAAACTTGAATATATCAATTACAGCAAAAGAGATTTGGTTAAGCAATTCACTAAATTTAATGATTGTGTTGAGAGTGATTACATAAATTTTAATGCAAAAGACAAAAGAGATTTCTTTCATTTAACCATTAAGCCACGCTTTAATATCTCTTCTTTAACATTTGGCAATTCTCTGTCAGACATTGACCCTATTGAGTTTGATGATGAAACTGGTTTTGGAATTGGCATTGACTTGGAGTTTGTCTTACCTTTTAATAAAAATAAATGGGCGATCACATTAGAGCCTGCTTACCAGAGTTTCAAATCTGAATCATCTTCACCGACTGACAACATAGTGGGAGACGAACGCGTTGCCATTGTCGATTATAGTTCTATTGAAATTCCGATTGGATTGAGACATTATTTTTACATCAATAAAAAATCAGCTATATATCTAAATGCAGCTTACGTTATGGATTTTAGCATGAGTTCGTCAGTAGAGTTCACAAGAAAAGATGGTTCTAATTTAAATACAATAGAGGTTAAAAAAGGGAATAATATCGCTTTTGGAGCTGGTTATCAATACAATAAAAAGTTTAGTTTAGAATTCAGATATCAAACAAATAGGGATATTTTAGATAGTTATGAATACTGGTCTTCAGATTACAGCAGCATGTCATTCATATTAGGATATCAGATATTTTAATTTTGTATGGAAGCTACTTTTTAAACTTTAGTAAAAAATGATATCCTTTCAATAAATTTATAGCTTATTTTGTATTTTATAAAAGCCTAAATTTATAATGATAATGATCTCATCTCGTTTTCTTATTGATAAAAACAAGATCTTTTTATTTTTAATATTCGTACTCACCACATTTAACTTTGTTCATGCTCAAGAAAATAAAGTTGATACTTTAAAGACGAAAATTCTTAAAATTGGTGTTGCTGGTAATGAACCTTTTGTCTTTACAACTGATGGTGATGTTTCTGGTGGTATCGCTATTGAGATATGGGAAGACATTGCTTTAGAAGAAAATTGGGATTATGAATACCATATATTTGATAGTACTGATAAAGCTTTAAGAAAACTTGGTAGAAATGATTTAGATATTGTTGTCGGCCCTTTAAGCATTACGTCTAATCGCTTAGAAAGAATGCAATTCTCTCAACCTTTCTACAATTCAAGTTTAGCTATTGTTTCTCGCGAAGATGATTTTAGTTTATGGAATGCTATTAAACCGCTTTTTAGCATTAAGCTAATATTAGCTGTTGCTGTTTTTCTTTTTATTCTTGCTATTGTAGGAACACTACTATGGCTGGCTGAGCGAAATAAATCTCCTGATCAATTCCCTCATGATCCAATTAACGGAATTGCAACAGGCATGTGGCTTGCCATTGTCACCATGAGTACAACGGGTTATGGAGACAAAGCTCCGATTACAGTTTCTGGACGTATAATTGCTGGTGCTTGGATGGTCATTTCCATTATTTCTGCAACTTCTATGGTAGCTGGTATTGCCAGTACTTTAACTTTGTCATCATTAGGGACGACAACAATCACTAATATTGAACAACTTTCTGATCGAAAGGCAGCTACAGTTCAAGGGTCACCATCTGAAAATTTTCTTCGTGAAAACAAGGTTAAAGTCAGTAATGTTGCTAGCCTTGATGATGCATTTGATCAATTAAAAAGTAATGATGTTGATGCAGTTGTTTACGATAGACCACAATTGCTTTATCATCTAAAAAATGAAACTGAAAATCAATTACACTTGGCCAAAGCTGAATATTACAAACAGGGTTATGGTTTTGCCTTTCCGAAAAATGATAACAGATTTATTTATAGAGTCAATCGCGCTTTATTGGAGCATGCCGAAAAACAAGAAACTGTGCGCATTATTGATTATTACTTAGATAAAGATGAGTAAATTTTATATTTCTATCTTATAATTTAAATTAAAGACATATTGATATTGCAAACTTATGTTTAAGCATCAAGGAAAGAGTAGAACATATAGACACAACCTTAAAATTGCAAGTATACTTTCTTTAGTTGCAGGAATTGTTAATGTCACTGGCTTTTTAGCTATTTTACAGTTAACGACTCATGTCACGGGGCATTTTGCATTAATGATGTACGATGTCCATAATTTTGAATTTGAAAAAGCAGCTGTATTTTTATTTTATATCAATTCATTTTTATTGGGTTCTTTTACCTCTGGCCTATTAATTCAATTTTTTAAAGAAAATAAGAGACTTAATGTTTATGTGATTCCTATTATGATTGAAGCACTCATCTTAATTGGAGTTGCCATAGTAGGTGATTTCTTAAAGATCGATTATCCAAATGTAATTGCTTGTATTCTATTGTTTGCAATGGGTTTACAAAACTCATATGTTACAAAAATTTCAGATGCAATTGTCAGAACAACACATTTAACTGGTTTGTTTACTGATCTTGGAATTGAACTCTCACAATTATTTTTTCCAAAATCACATCCTCATATTTCAGAAATAAGATCAAGAATTAAAATGAGAATTTATATCATTACTTTCTTCTTTATTGGAGGAGTTATAGGAAACATTTTTTACTCCAATTTTGAATTGAAATTGAAAACCTTAAGCATTGCAGCAGCTATATTAATCGTCAGTTTATTTTATGATGATATGTTGTTTAAAATTAGAAAAGCACGTCGAAAAATTAAGAAGTTTAGAAAGAAAGCTTTGCGATCTATCTAAACTAAACGAGTCTACAGTTTTTATAATAAAAAATCACCTGCTGAATAACACAACAGATGATTTTAGTCTTTATTTAAAGTCAGGTTTTTTTAACTAAACCTATACAATGCATTTACTTTAGAGCTTGTATCTGGCATTTGCGCTTTTTGGGTTAAGAAAACGTGGCCGCCTTGTGACAAAACTTCCTTTGCAGCCCAATTCATCAAAGAATAATTATCAGCTTGTTGCTTGTCGTGCAAGATAGTTTTCATGTTATTTTTGTTGTAGTGTCCCCAAATATCATTTCGATTTTCTAAAAACAAAGTGTCAACTTTCCCTTGTTGAATTGAAGGTAAAATATCGGTAATTGACGTACCTGTTTTCTCAGTTTTATTATGTTTATTGAAAGCTTCAGCTTTTTCATTTCTCTTCTTTCTTAATAATGGCTCAATGAGTCTCAAAGCTTTTTCATGTAAATCAAATAAATCTCCCTCAGAAGGATTTCCTGGTAAAACTTCTTCATAGAGGTTATTATAATTATTGGCATCTTTATAAAGTGGAAATAGATAATCTTGAGTTGCCACAATGAGAGGTGCTTTATCTCCAGTCAAAACGCTTTCTAAACCTTTGTCTATCGCTCTAAAATATCTTGTTATTTCATCCTTTCTTTCATCACCGCCTCCACCACCGTGACCATGGAAAATTGTTTTTTCTCCACCTGAATTCTGTGATCTAAAACTCAAGTGCTTCTCTTTATAATCAAAACCAACACGTTCTTCAAGTCGTGATGGAATTAAATCTTCAACTTCAACCTCTCCAATTGTATATCGTGTTGCTTCATATAAAGTGACCTCTTGTAGCTGAAGAGCAAGTATATAGAATCGTTCATCATCATTTAGCATTGGAACCAGTGGCTTGATATAGAATTCATTTGAAACATAGTGATAAGCTTCAAAATTAACTGGAAGTGTAAATATTTTAAAGAAATTTTCTGAGGCAAAAACTGCTAACCCATCACTTTGATGTCGCCAAAAATTTGTGTCGTCAATCAATTTCTGAATAGGACCACTTATTTTACTAATCACATCTTTTGAAGTTCTCTGATTGACTAAGCCTTTCTCAACTTCTTTTAATTGAGATTTTAGATGAATTTTATTTTTTTCATTTAAGACATTTTGACCAGCACGTTCTGTGGGTATAAAAATAGAAACACATAACTCACCATGAATACTCAGCAGATTTTTAATATCACTTTTGTTTAACAAACTCATAATTTCAATTTTTAAAATTAATACCTTGAAGATAAAAGCTTTTAATGTAGAACTAAAAGTCTTTAGCAACGCTTTAACGATAATCACATAATTATTTCCTCATATTTTATGAGTTATTTGATAGATACATTTTAATTTATTGTTAAACACGACACATATTCGCCATGTTACTAATAAATTGAAAGTAAAAACATGAAAGAATTTAACGTTACACAGAAACTCATCAAAGAGCATTTAGTTGAAGGTGAAATGGTTCCTGGTCAAGAAATTGGGATTAAAATAGATCAGGCATTATTGCAAGATGCGACAGGAACATTGGTTCAGTTAGAACTGGAAGCCATGGGTTTAGAAAAAGCTCAAACTGAAGTCGCTGTACAATATGTTGATCATAATCTTTTACAAACCGATTACAAAAATGCTGATGATCATCTTTTCTTACTATCAGCCTCTCAAAAATTTGGCTTATGGTACAGCCGCCCAGGAAATGGTGTAAGTCATCCTGTTCACATGGAAAGATTTGGCAAGCCTGGGAAAACAATGGTTGGTTCTGACAGCCACACGCCTGCTGCAGGATCTTTAGGAATGCTAGCAATAGGGACTGGTGGTCTTGATGTTGCTGCTGCGATTGCTGGGCAACCTTACTATGTTAAAATGCCTGAGGTTTGGGGTGTTAAACTCACTGGTAAATTGACAGATTGGGTTAGCGCAAAAGACGTCATTTTAGAAATGTTACGTCGCCATAACGTTAAAGGTGGTGTTGGTAAAATTATTGAATACTATGGTGATGGACTTCAACATCTCAGCGCAATGGACAGACATGTTATTGCCAATATGGGAGCTGAGCTTGGTGCAACGACAACAGTTTTCCCAAGTGACCATGAAACTAAAAGATTTTTAAAATCACAAAAAAGAGAAGATGATTGGAAGGAATTAAAAGCAGATGATGATGCAAAATATGATCTTCACGAAGAAATAATTCTTGATGATTTAGTTCCTTTAATCGCATTGCCTACAAGCCCAGGAAACGTTGTTCCTGTTAGTGAAGTCGCAGGCAAAGAAATCAGTCAAGTTGTTATTGGTTCATCTGCCAATCCAGGTTTAAGAGATTTCTGGATTGCAAGTGCAATTGTTGAAGATAAAGCAGTACATAACGATGTTTCATTTGATGTTAATCCTACTTCAAGACAAATCATCCAAAATATGATTGATAACAAAGCTTTCGGAAACCTCATAAAAGCTGGAGCTCGCTTTCATCAATCAGGTTGTATGGGTTGTATTGGTATGGGTCAAGCACCTGCTTCTGGTACGATAAGCTTAAGAACGATGCCTAGAAACTTCCCAGACAGGTCTGGAACTAAAGACGATCAAGTTCATCTTTGTAGTCCTGAAACTGCAGCTGCGTCAGCTTTAACAGGTAAAATCACAGACCCTAGAGATTTAGAAGATTTATATGGAATGACATATCCGAAATTTAAATATCCCGAATTTCATATTATAAAGGACGACATGTTGGTTGCTCCTCCTGAAGATGGTTCGGATATTAAATTAGAAAAAGGACCAAACATTAGTTCATTACCACATATCGATCCTTTAAAAGATGCTTGTCAAGTTCCTGTTTTACTTAAAATGGGAGATAATATTTCTACCGATGAAATTTTGAAAGCTGGTGCTGATGTCCTTCCATTTAGAAGTAACCTCCCTGAAATAAGCAAGTTCTCATACACAGTGATCGATGATACTTTTTATGATCGCGCCATGAAAACGAAAGAAAGTCATGGTGGTCATGTCGTTGTTGCGAAAGATAATTACGCACAAGGATCAAGCCGTGAGCATGCAGCTTTAGCTCCTAAATATCTTGGCCAAGTTGCTGTTATTGCAAATAGTTATGCCAGAATTGCTTGGCAAAATTTAATCAATTTTGGTATTCTTCCACTTGAATTTTTAAATGTAGAAGATTACGATAAAATCGATCAAGGTGACGAAATCATTTTGAAGAATTTACGTGAAAACGTTGGAAACAGAAATACAATTGAAGTCACTCTTAAAAAATCTGATGGATCTAAAATCAGATTCCCAACGAAACACAGTTTAAGCGACAGACAGATTCATATCCTGATGAAAGGTGGAATTATTAATGATTTTAAAGAAAGAATTGAAGAAAATGATTTAGGTGAATCTTAATTTAAAATAATTCAGTTTAGTTAAAACAAAAAAATGGCTTTAGAAATTAAACTCTAAAGCCATTTTAGTTTGATTTTGAAATCTTCAATTAATTGTCACCTCCAAGAATTAATGGCATTCCATCATCTCCTGATCCGATAACAATCACTTTACTATTTGTAGATGTTGATAATTCAATAGTCGCTTGAATTCCTTTTTCTCTCAAAATTTTATCTGTTAATGAAGCACTTAAAATTTCGTTTGCACGTGCTTTACCTTCAGCTTCAATACGCTGTCTTTCTTTTTCTTTTTCAGCTTTTTCTAAACGGTATTGATACTCTAAAGACTCTTGCTCTTGCTTCAATTTACGCTCAATCGCTTGCTTAATTGTTGGTGGTAAAGAAACGTCTCTTACTAAGATACGGTTAACTTGAACAAACTGATCTTTCAACATTTGCTCAGACTCAACGTACATTTCTTCCTGAATTGATTCTCTTTTTTGTGCATATAATTCTTCAGGCTTATAGCGTCCAACAACAGTTCTAGTTGCAGAACGAACCGCTGGGAGAATTAAACGTCTCAAGTAATCTTCACCTCTTTCTTTGTGTAATAAACCTAAACGATCATAATCTGGTTCATACCAAATAGTCACATCAAGTTTGATGTCAAGACCATTTGATGATAAAACAACCATTTTCTCATCGATAGATTGCTGTCTTACTTCGTAAACAAAAACATCATTCCAGGGTGCAACTAAGTGAAAACCCTCTCCTAAAGCTGGTTCATCTGTCACAACTCCGCCTCCAAAACGTTTAAATAAAACGCCAGCTTCACCTGAGTTGATGTTAACTGTTGAATTTGAAATAAAAATAATGACAATAATAATCGCAATAACAATTGGAATGATTGACTTGGGTAATTTTTCCATACGTGGATTTTTAAAATTTAGTTTTGATTTTTAGATTAATCCGAGATATTTTCGGAAGAACCATTCTATTGATAATAAAAAGACTAATATAATTAATAAATACTTAATTTCAATTAAGCTTACCGATTTTGTCTGCTGACTTTCCACATTGTAAAATTGATTTGAATTTAATAAAGTTTGTATCAATTTTTCATGCTTATCAACAGGATAAAGATGAGCTTCATCAAATGCATTTTTCAATGAATTGATATCTGCATTTTTTGAAGTTTTTTCAGGATTATAAGCTAATATTTGAAAACGAATTTCTTTTGAAAAACTACCAACAGTCAAATTAGCTTGATACTCTCCAGGTGCTAGTTGTGAAATATTCGATGTGTATTCTTGATTCTTAAGCAGCATTTGGCTTGTAAAAACTTCATCTGTTTCACTTTTTTTAATTTGTAATTCTAAATCAGCATTAGGATCAAATTTAAAGTTTGCATCATAATATTTTGCTTTGATTTCATTTTCCAAACCTTGATTATAAAAGCTTTCACTCGAAAGTGATAAGCGTTCTTTAGGTTCATTAGATGCTAAAAATTGAATATGCTGATTGATAAATGTATTGAATTTCTCAAAATCTGAATTATTCCGATATGATTTTGCCTTCCATTTCCAAATGTTTTCAGCACCAAAAACACTGCGCTTATACTCCCCTTTTTGAATAACAAAAAACAATGGAGAATCTGTTATAGTATTTTGAATTTTACTCATTAAAATATTTTCAGATTGGTCTGTCACTTGAAGATTGCTAAAGTCCGATTTTAAGGGTGGGAAACTTTCAAAATTTAAATCTTCAAATTGATACAAAGAAAAATCTGAATTAAGTTTGCCAAAATAATCTTCATCAACACCAGAAGCAGATTTTCTAAAGCCTAAATCTAAAGAGTTTATCAAACTATAGTCTGTTGATGTACCTAAAAACAACATAAAATTAGATTCATTTTGAATTACTTTCTTGAAAAGTGAATTTGCTCCAGCTTGAGGTTGATAAAAAATAAACAAATTAACATCTTCGAGCGAAGAAATTTCAGATATTGATTTAATTTGAACTTCATTTTGTTCATTAGACTCAATTGAGGATTTTAAAGCTCCGATATCAGGGTGAATAAAATCAGAAACAATCACGATTTTGTAACGATTATCAATGACATCAATTCCAAACAGTCTTTGGTTATTTGATATATTATTTTCCTCAGATAGGCTTTCTATTTCAACTTTATAGCTTTGACTTCCAACTTGATTAGCATTTACATAAAAGGTATGAGAAAGAGCTGAATTGACTTTAAACTCTAAAACTTTAGATTTAATTCTCTTATCATTTTGATAGAGAATCAGTTTTTTGCTAACGGATTGATCTCCTTTATAATTGACAAAAACTTCAATCGGAAAATTGTTGTTCAAAAAGGCAAATTGATTAACATTCAACATTTCGATTGATAAATCAGGATGTTGTACAGTATCACCCACAACCAAAGCGAAATTTTGTTTAGAATTAGATTTTTTTAATTGATAAGCATAATTAACACCAACAGTTTGACGACCATCTGAAAGTAAAACAAAAGCTCTATTTTCTTGATCATCTGATTGATAAAAATCAATAACACTCGAGATATCTGTTTGTTGTCCTGTAAAAGTTAAACGATCTAGAATATCAACTTCCTGGCTAAATTTGATCATATTCAAATCAAATTTATCATTGAGTTCTTTATGATTTTCAAAATTATTTAAAGCTGATTTCACCTGAGTTGTATCACCTAAATGAGCAATAGACTGCGAATCGTCAATCGCTAAAAGCAACTGAGGTTTTTCTGTAAAAACACTTTTATTTTCAGCCGTGAGATCAATTATGATAAGACCTATAATAAAAAAAGACAAAAACCTAAAGATGGCAAGCATCCATTTGTTTTTGTCTTTTAAATATTTTTGATATAAAAAATAGCTTAGACCAACAGATAGTATGAAGTTAATAACAATCAATAAAATCGTTTGGCCAGACATATTTTTAAGTTAGCATTCCACCATCAACACTTAATGTTTGACCTGTAATATAAGCACTCATATCACTTGCTAGAAAAACACAAGCATTTGCAATATCTTCAGGAGTTCCACCACGTTTTAAAGGAATACTATCTCTCCATCCTTGAACGGTATTTTCATCAAGCTTTTCTGTCATTTCAGTTTCGATAAAGCCAGGAGCAATCACGTTAGAGCGAATATTTCTAGAACCTAACTCTAGAGCAACTGATTTAGAAAAACCAATGATTCCTGCTTTAGAGGCAGAGTAGTTTGATTGTCCTGCATTTCCTTTAATCCCAACAACAGAACTCATGTTAATAATGCTTCCTTTACGTTGCTTTAGCATTGGACGTAAAACAGCTTTAGTTAGATTAAAAACGGAGTTAAGGTTAACTTTAATCACTTTATCAAAGTCTTCTTCACTCATTCTCATCAATAAATTGTCTTTTGTGATTCCTGCATTATTGACCAAAGCATCAATTTGACCAAAATCTTCAAGAACAAGCTTTGCTAATTCTTGTGCTTTATCAAAATCGGCAGCATCTGATTGATAAGCTTTAGCTTTCACACCAAAACCCTCAAGTTCCTTAACCAATTCTTCTGCAGCTTGCGTTGAAGAATTATAAGTAAAGGCAACATTTGCACCATGTTTAGCAAAGGTTGTCGCTATACCACGGCCTATACCTCTACTTCCTCCAGTAATAATAACATTTTGATCTTGTAACAATTTCATGAGATAATATTTTTAAGTAAAAAAACAAACCTCTTTAAGGAATGCTCAAAGAGGTTTAAATATTTTTGAGAAAATTAGCCAATCACCTCAGCAACTTTCTTTCCTATTTCAGCAGGAGAATCAACAACATGAATTCCACTGTCTTTTAAAATTTTCTTTTTAGCTTGTGCAGTATCTTCACTACCACCTACAATAGCTCCAGCATGACCCATTGTACGTCCTGCTGGTGCAGTTTCACCAGCGATAAAGCCAACAACTGGTTTTTTGCTACCGCTTTCTTTATACCATTGAGCCGCTTCAGCTTCAAGTTGTCCACCGATTTCACCGATCATCACAACGCATTCAGTTTCTGGATCGTTAACAAGTAACTCAACAGCATCTTTAGTTGTTGTGCCAATAATTGGGTCACCGCCGATACCAATAGCAGTTGTAATTCCTAATCCTTGCTTAACAACCTGATCAGCAGCCTCATAAGTTAATGTTCCTGACTTAGAAACGATACCTACTTTTCCTTTTTTGAAAACAAAGCCTGGCATGATACCAACTTTAGCTTCTTCTGGTGTAATCACACCTGGACAGTTAGGACCTATTAAACGGCAATCTCTATTTTGAATATAGTTAGAAACTTTAATCATATCTGAAACAGGGATACCTTCCGTGATTGTGATAATAACTTTGATTCCTGCATCTGCAGCCTCCATAATTGCATCGCCAGCAAATGCAGGCGGTACAAAAATGATTGTTGTGTCTGCTCCAGCTTTTTCAACAGCATCAGAGACGGTGTTGAAAACAGGTTTCCCTAAATGTTCGGTTCCTCCTTTCCCTGGTGTTACACCACCAACGATATTTGTGCCGTAGTCAATCATTTGCTCAGCATGGAAAGTTCCTTCACTTCCTGTGAAACCTTGTACAATAATTTTTGAATTTTTATCTACTAAAACGCTCATAACGGTGTTATATTTTTATCAACAAATGTAATTTATTCAATCGAAGATTAAAAGTTTTATCAGCTTAAAATCCCAATGATTTTATTAAGCATCATCAGCTGCAATGCTCATCATTTCAGCTTTGATGATTTGACCTGATTCTATTTCGAAGATCGCCATAAAATGAGCGAGTTCTATTAAGTCTTCAGATTCAATAGTTTCTACAAAATAAGTGAAGTTTGTCACTACTTTTTCTTCAGCTTCTAAAAGCCTTGAAAATTGAGCCGTCATGTTTAAAAAAGTTTTCCCCATTTCTGAAGTTATCTTTTTAAAACCTTCTCTATCAAGTTTAATTTGGCCTTCGTGGCTATGCCATTCAATAATGGCGTTTTCATTAAAGTACTTATCAATGAGATCTAGATTTTTATAAAAATCTGATTCTAAAAATTCAGCAATAAGCTCCTTGTTCTTTGACACTATTTTAATTTTTTATAGATTTCTGGTAATTTTGAGATGTACACCATCTCTTTATATTTTTTTCTTGCTTCTTCAGCTGGCGTTCCAAAATAAGTTTTTCCGCCTTCTAAATCTTTTGAAACTCCTGTTTGTGCTAATAAAATTGCTTTTTTTCCAATATGCAAACCACTGGCTAAACCAACTTGTCCCCAAATGGTAACTTCATCTTCAATGACACAACAACCTGCGATACCAGCTTGAGATGCAATCAAACATTTTTTGCCGATAAAAGTATCGTGTGCAATTTGAACATGATTATCAATTTTGGTTCCTTCACTGATAAAAGTTTCACCAGAAACGCCTCTATCAATTGTAGCGGCAGCACCAATCTCAACATTGTTTTGGATAACAACTTTTCCGCCAGAGATGAGTTTATCAAAACCTTCAGGTCTGTTTTTATAGTAAAAAGCATCCGCTCCTATAACAGCTCCTGCATGGATTGTTACATTGTCTCCAATTTCAGTATGGTCGTATATTGTGACGTTTGGATGAATCAAACAATTTTGACCAATTTTAACATGATTGCCAATAAAAACACCTGGTTGTAAAATTGTAGAATCATGTATTTCTGCAGATTCAGAAATATTTTGAGTTGCTTTTTCGAAAGGTTTAAAAAAGTGTGTTAGTTTATTAAAATCTCGAAATGGATCATCTGAAACTAAAAGCGCCTTCCCTTCTGGGCAATCTACTTTTTTATTGATTAAAATTACACTTGCCTTTGATCGCAAAGCTTTATCGTAATATTTAGGATGGTCAACAAAGACTATATCACCCTTCTCGACAACATGAATTTCATTAGCGCCTAAAACTTCGTAGTTTTCATCACCAACAAAATCTGCGTCAATTAAATCTGCAATCGTTTTTAAAGCGTAAGGTTTAGGAAATTTCATAAAAACTTACTTAACGCGTTCTTTGTAATGTCCTTTTTCTGTTTCTATCTTAATCATGTCACCTTCATTGACAAAAAGAGGAACATTGACGCTAGCTCCTGTTTCTACAGTTGCAGGTTTAGTTGCATTTGTTGCCGTATTTCCTTTAACACCTGGTTCAGTGTGAGTAACTTCCAGTTCAACATGTGGAGGCATTTCAACAGATAAAGGTACATCATCTTCGGTATTAATCAAGATTGTCACAACCTCACCTTCTTTTAATAAACCTGGCATATCCAATGCAGCTTCTACTAAACGAATCTGCGTATAATCATCAGTATGCATAAAGTGATAAAACTCACCTTCTTTATATAAAAATTGATATTTGTGAGTTTCAACTCTTACCTCATCAATTTTATGTCCTGCTGAAAAAGTATTATCAAGTGTCTTTCCTGTGGTTACACTTTTTAATTTCGTTCTGACGAAAGCTGGACCTTTTCCTGGTTTTACGTGTAAAAATTCAACGACTTTATAAATGTCATGGTTGTATTTAATACATAAACCATTTCTGATATCACTTGTTGTAGCCATAATATTGTATTAATTTGAAAAATAGCCTTTCATAATTCCACGCTGCGAGTCTTTGACAAATTGAATGATTTCATCACGCTCAGAAGTTGCCTCCATTTCAGCTTCAAGAATTGAAAGTGCTTGAGAATTGTTATAATTTTTTTGATATAAGATTCTATAAATATCTTGAATCTCTCTAATTTTTTGTGTGTCAAAACCTCTTCGTCTTAAGCCTACTGAATTTATCCCGACATAAGATAAAGGTTCGCGCGCTGCTTTTACGTAGGGAGGAACATCTTTTCTGACAAGAGAACCACCTGTGATAAATGCATGTCGCCCAATGCTACAAAATTGCTGTATCGCTGTCATACCTGCTAAAACCGCATAGTCACCCACTGTAATATGTCCTGCCAATGTTGAATTGTTAGAGAACACACAGTTGTCGCCTACAATACAATCATGAGCAATATGGCAATAAGCCATAATCCAACAATTTTTACCAATTTTGGTTTTCATTCTGTCACTGGTTCCACGATTGATTGTGACGCATTCGCGTATTGTTGTGTTATCGCCTATTTCGGTAATTGTATCTTCGTCTTCAAACTTTTTATCTTGAGGAACAGCTGAAATAACTGCACCTGGAAAAATACTGACATTTTTACCAATGCGAGCACCTTCCATAATCGTCACATTAGATCCGATCCAAGACCCTTCGCCAATAACGACATTGTTATGAATAGTCGTAAATGGTTCAATGACAACATTCTTAGCTATTTTTGCTCCAGGGTGGACGTATGCTAAAGGTTGATTCATAATTATTCTTTTGATTTTACTATTTGTGCCATTAACTCTGCTTCACATGCTAATTTTCCATTAGCATAAGCATAGGCTTGCATTTGAATGATTCCTCTTCTTATAGGTGAAATCAGTTCTAATTTAAATATAAGTGTGTCACCAGGAACAACTTGCTGTTTAAACTTCACATTATTCATTTTCATGAAAAAGGTTAAGTAATTTTCTGGATCAGGAACAGTGCTCAAAGCTAAAATTCCGCCAGTTTGCGCCATCGCTTCAACTTGAAGAACACCAGGCATCACAGGTTTTCCAGGGAAATGTCCAACAAAGAAAGGTTCATTCATTGTGACATTTTTCGTTCCAACAACGGATGAGTCTGTTAACTCATATATTTTATCAACCAACAAAAACGGAGGTCGATGTGGTAGACGATCCATAATTTCAGAAACATCATAAAGAGGCTTTGAATTCAGATCTATTTGTGGAACTTTATTTCGCTTTTCTGCTTTAATCACTTTTGCAAGTTTTTTAGCAAATTGCGTGTTTATTTTATGACCTGGTTTATTCGCGATAACTTTACCTCGTATATGTGTTCCCACAAGAGCTAAATCACCAATAACATCAAGTAATTTATGCCTTGCTGCTTCATTTGGATGATGTAAAGTTAAGTTATCTAAAATACCATTAGGTTTTACTGAAATGTCTTTTTTATCAAAAGCAACTTCTAGTTTTTTCATTATTTCAGGAGACAACTCTTTATCGACGTAAACAATCGCATTATTCAGATCTCCACCTTTGATTAAACCGTGTTCAAGAAGCGCTTCAAGTTCATGTAAAAAACTGAAAGTCCTTGAATTTGCAATATGATCTTTAAATTCAGTAATAGATTTAATCGAAGCATTTTGTGTTCCTAAAACTTTGGTTTGAAAATCAACCATAGTTGTGACTTGATACTCATTCGCTGGCATCACTAAGATTTCAGAGCCTGTTTCTTCATCAGAAAAAGAGATGACATCTTTCACGATAAACTCTTCACGCTCAGCATCTAATTCAATAACTTCTGCTTTTTCTAAGGCTTCTACAAAATATTTTGAAGAACCATCCATTATCGGAGGTTCAGAAGCATTGAGTTCAATGATCACATTATCAATACCCAAACCAACACAAGCAGCGAGAACGTGCTCAGAGGTTTGAATCAAAACACCATTTTTTTCCAGTGTTGTACCTCTATCAGTACTTGCTACTAAGTTGGCATCAGCTGGAATCATCGGATGTCCTTCAAGATCCATTCGTCTAAAGATAAAACCAGTGCTTGCTTCTGCTGGTTTGAAGGTTAAGATCACATTTTGACCTGTATGAAGTCCGACACCTTCAAGTTTAATTTCCTTAGAAATTGTCGTTTGTTTTTTAGGACTATTACTCATCTTTACTGATTTTTTTCTCTATAGAATTTAGCTGATTAACTATTTTTGGTAAGTTTCTAAAATGAACATAAGACTTGTTAAAGTCTGAATACCCAAGTGCTGGTGATCCTTGTATGGCCTGACCATCTTTTACGTTTTTACCAACTCCTGTTTGTGCTTGAATTCGGACATGATCGCCAATTTTAATATGACCGACAATACCAACTTGGCCGCCGATAATACAATGTTTTCCTATACGTGTTGATCCTGCTATTCCAGTTTGAGCAGCAATTGCAGTGTGTTCACCTATCTCAACATTATGTGCAATTTGAATTTGGTTATCAAGTTTCACTCCTTTTCGGATAATTGTTGATCCTAAAGTTGCGCGATCAATTGTAGTTGCTGCGCCAACATCAACATCATCTTCTATAATAACATTACCCGTTTGTGGAACTTTTGTAAAAACGCCTTTATCATTTGGCGTAAAACCAAAACCATCTGCACCTATGATAACACCTCCATGTAAAACACAATTTTCACCAATAATACAGTCTGAAAAAACTTTACTACCTGGGTAAATAACAGTATTATCACCTATTTCAACATTATCACCAATATAAGAATTTGGATGTATTGAAACCTTATTTCCAATTTTGGCATTATTTCCGATGTATGAAAAAGCGCCGATATAAATATCCTCACCTAAACTTACATCTTCTCCCATAAAATGTGGATCTTCTACACCAAGCTTTTTTGTTTTTTTGAATTCTTCGTAATAACCTAATAATTTAGAAAAAGCTTCATAAGAATCTTCAACTTTTATCAAGGTAACAGAAGTGTTTTCTTTAGGTTCAAAATCTTTATTAACAATGCAAACACTCGCATTTGATGAGTGTACATAGTTTGTATATTTCGGATTAGACAGAAATGTAAGTGAGCCTTCCTCACCCTCTTCAATTTTTGATAATTTAGAAACAACCGCTTCAGAATTACCAACAATTTCGCCGTTTAAAATTTCTGCTATTTGATTTGCTGTAAATTTCATTCTTGCAAAAATAGGAAAAAAGTGTTAATAATTGTTTTTTGGGTAACATAAGTAATATTTCGTCACAACTTTTGACAAAGCTTTCAGGTTAAATTGATCTGAAGCCTTAGAAACATCCTTGAGTTTTCCATTTTTATAAAGGATTTTAATCGGCTGATCACTCGTTGTGTAAGCTAAATTATTCGCTTCACCTGTGAAAACAAAATAATTTGCTTCTTCTGCTGTCATGTCATGATCTTTCATAAAACTTTCAAGTTCAACATGATATTTAGCATTATTAATCGGTTTATCTTTTAGCTTAATTTTAGGAAGCTGCCTATTGATCAGCATTTGAGATAAGTTTTTTAAGACAATATCATCAGCGTTCATCCACATTTTAATGGCGTAAATAACATCAAAATCATCAAGTTTTGCAAAAGTTTCAAGTTCTTTCTTGTTGAAATTATCTAACTCGATATCATTTTTAAGGAAAAATAAAAGCGCTTGACTTCCAAATATATCCTCTCCTTGTTGTACCAAATATTTTGCTCTTTTGATTGCTTTAATCAAAACTTGCTCTGCACATAAACCTGTTTTATGTAAATAAACTTGCCAATACATTAAACGGCGAGCAACAAGGAATTTTTCAACAGAATAAATCCCTTTTTCTTCAATAACAATTTCATCGTTTCTTACATTTAACATACTTATTAAACGCTCGCTATTAACATTTCCTTCTGCCACACCAGTGTAAAAACTATCTCTTCTCAAATAATCTAACCTATCCATGTCCAGTTGACTAGAAAGCAATTGACATAAAAATTTTTTAGGATATTGATCAGTGAAAATTTCAATGGCTAAACTGATCTTGCCATTAAATTCATCATTGAGTTGATGCATAAATTTCAACGAAATTTCTTCATGGTTAACACCACCAACCAAACTATGTTCCAAAGCATGAGAAAACGGTCCATGACCAATATCATGAAGCAAAATGGCAATTAACAAAGCCTCCTCTTCATCCTCGGAAATTTTTACACCTTTAAATCTTAAAACCTTAATGGCTTTATCCATCAAATGTATACAACCCAAAGCATGATGAAATCTTGTGTGATGCGCACCTGGATAAACCAAATATGACAGTCCCATTTGTGAAACTCTTCTCAGTCTTTGAAAAAACGGATGCTCGATAATATCGAAAATTAATGGACTAGGAATGGTAATAAAACCATAAATCGGATCGTTAATAATCTTAAGTTTACTATTTTGTTTCACAAACTATTTATTTAAAAACAAAGATACATATATATGACAAAGCTGAAAGTTTTATGGGTTGATGATGAAATAGATTTATTGAAACCTCATGTTTTATTTCTTGAACAAAAGAATTATGAAGTGACAACTTGCCAAAGTGGTCCTGAAGCCATTGAACTCATTCCTAATGAAAATTTCGACATCGTTTTATTGGATGAAAATATGCCTGGTCTGACAGGAATCGAAACTTTAGCTGAAATCAAAACCATTCAAGACAATCTTCCTGTTGTGATGATCACGAAAAGCGAAGAAGAATACATTATGGAAGAAGCCATTGGATCTAAAATTGCAGATTACCTCATCAAACCCGTCAATCCAAATCAAATTTTATTGAGCTTAAAAAAGAATCTTGATCATTCACGTTTAGTCACACAAAAAACAACATCAAACTACCAGCAAGAGTTCAGGAAAATCACAATGGATTTAATGCAAACCAACACTTATGATGCCTGGGTAGAGCTTTACAAAAAACTGGTTTATTGGGAATTAGAACTAGGAGATATAGATGACGGCGGCATGTTTGAAATATTAGAAACCCAAAAAAATGAAGCGAATATTGAATTTGGTAAGTTTATAGAAAAAAATTACGCGTCTTGGTTTGAAAAAAACACAAAAGCTCCAGAATTATCTCACACGCTTTTTAGAAATAAAATTCTACCTGAAATCTCTAAAGAGCAACCGACATTACTTGTTGTCATAGATAATTTGCGATATGATCAATATAAAGCATTTGAACCGACACTGAATAAATATCTTAAAAAGAAAAAAGAAGAAGCTTTTTTCAGCATTCTACCAACTGCTACACAATATGCAAGAAATGCCATTTTCTCAGGCTTAACACCTGAAGATATGGAAAAAATATATCCAGAATATTGGAAAAATGATACAGATGATGGTGGTAAAAATTTATTTGAAAAAGAGTTTTTAGAAGCGCAACTTAACCGCCTCGGAAAACCATTAGATTTCTCTTACCATAAGATTACCAATATCAGTCAAGGTGAAAAACTTGTTGACAATTTCAAGCAAGAAAAATCTAAAGACCTATCTGTTGTGGTATATAATTTTGTTGATATGCTTTCACACTCAAAAACAGAACTTGAAGTGATTAAAGAACTTGCATCAACTGATAAATCTTATAGATCATTGACTGAAAGTTGGTTTAAAAACTCACCCCTATTAGAAATTATTCAGCAAGCCAAAGCACTAGGCTTTAAAACAATTATCACTACAGATCACGGAACGATCAACGTTAAAAATCCTTCAAAAGTTATTGGTGATAAAAATACGAGTTTAAACCTTAGGTATAAAACTGGCCGAAGCTTGACTTACGAAGATAAAGATGTGATTGTTGCAAAAGATCCATCTAAATTCAAACTTCCAAAAATCAATATGTCAAGTTCTTATATTTTTGCAAAAAACAACTATTTTTTAGCTTATCCAAACAACTACAATTACTATGTCAATTATTACAAAAACAGTTATCAACACGGCGGCGTCTCATTAGAAGAAATGATTATTCCGTTTGCTGTTTACGAGTAAAATTGACACTATATTGACACAAAAAAGCACAAGCAAATTAAATTTGACTTGTGCTTTTTTTAAAATAGTTCCTAAATAAATTTACTTCTTCTCTTTTTTCTCTTCTTCTTTACCTTTATCCAAAACATCTTTAAATTCTATTTCGCTATCTACACTTTCAGTAAAAGCGCTAATCCAAGCATTTTTAAAAATATTAGTTATTGTTGGCCAAACTTTCGAGTCAACTTTATTTAAATCACCTTCAATTGGAACTTTTGTCGCTACGGTATCTGTCCCTTGATTTTTCAAAATAAATTTAAAGATACCGACAAAACCTTCCCAAAGAGTTTTCAGGAATCCATCATCTTTACCAATCAATTTTGTATCGGTTAATAATGGCTTAACATAAGCCTTCATGTAACCATCTGCGATAGCAACTTCACTAAAAACGCCTAGTTTTCCACTTTCGAAATCTAAACCTGCATAGTGATTTGTAAAATCATTAAGAGAACTCACCTCAGCATTTTCTAGAGCTAAAGAAATATCCATATCAGGGATTTCTTTAATCAAATCGAGTTCACCATCAATTTTTAATTCACCCTTCCCAATGGATACACCAGTGGCATGAATTGGAGAAGGAAGCTTATCACCTGAACGTTGCACATTTCTAAGATTTTTAGCAGAAAGATTTAATTGATCGATATAAAGATCAATCGAAGGATCAGCTTGTAATTGAAGAAAAGCCAATTTCCCTTGATGAATTTGTAAATTGTTTATCTCTAACGGAACGATATCTTTTAATGCTGCCGTCCAATCATCAGCTTCAGTCTCAGTATCTTCAGAAGTTGTTTCTTGATCTTCTAAAACATAGGTGATTTGTGGTTGAAACATTTCAATTTCACTCACAATCTTTCCTTTTAATAAAGCGCGCCATTGAACAGAAATATCAGTCCGTGGAAAATTTAAAAAAGGAACTTCACTTTTAGCGGTAACCTTATTTAAATATAATTCATCAATTTGATAAGCACCTCTCCAAATAGATAAGTCAATATCTTTAACATGACCATAATAACCAGGGATATCTGCTAAAGTTTTATTGGCGTAATTTTTAATTAATGTTGGGAGATATAATCTAAATACAATCAAGAGAATTAAAATAATAATAGGGATAACATACCTTTTCTTTTCATAAAATTTCCTTTTACTTTTTGACATGGCTCTTGTTTTTAGCTAAAATGACTCAAATATAAGTTCTATTCAGTTAAAATATTAATAAATCATTTTAGTGATCATAAAGATAATCTCTGATAATTTTGACAAATGATAAGAACTAATTAAGAAATATTATTAAATTTATGACCGTTTGAATTAAAACTTGTCAATGACAATTATAGATTACAATCTTGACGATTTAGAAAGAATTTCAGAAAAAATACTGAATCACATTTCTTATCGAAAAATTATTTTTAAAGGTGATTTAGGTGCTGGCAAAACAACCTTAATCAAGGCTTTAGTAAAAAAATTAGGTTCAGATGAATTAGTCTCTAGTCCTACTTTTTCTTTAGTCAATGAATATGAACTAGAGAAGTCTAAAATCTTTCACTTTGATTTTTACAGAATTGAAAATGAAGAAGAAGCTTACGACATAGGGTTTGAGGATTATATTGATACAGAAGCTTGGGTTTTCATTGAATGGCCAGAGAAAATTCCAAACCTTTTAGATTTTGATCATCACTGTATTCACATCAGTTTTAATGAAAAACTTGAACGCATACTCGAATTAAAATAAAGTTTAACCTAATTATCTTTGATATTATGAGCCAAACATCATCATCTCCGTTCACTCAATCTGAATTACTTCCTCAAGAAGAAATGCTCGAATTATCAAAAACAAAAGGACAGCTTTTTATAGGCATCCCAAAGGAAATTAGTTATCAAGAAAAACGTGTATGTTTGACACCTGATGCTGTTAGCGCTTTAACAGCAAATGGTCATCGCGTCTTGATTGAAAAAGGCGCTGGAAATTACGCCAAATTTTCTGATCAAGATTATAGCGAAGCTGGAGCAGAAATTACAAATGATAAAAACAAGATTTTCTCTTGTCCCATTATTTTAAAGGTGGCGCCTTTGTGCGATGAAGAACTAGAAATCATACATCCGCAAACCACTTTAATTTCTGCATTACAACTCAAAACGAGAAACAAAAAGTATTTTCAAAAACTTGCTGAAAAACGCATCACTGCTTTGGCTTTTGAGTTTATTAAAGATGAGTTCGGCACATACCCAGCAGTTAGAACTTTAAGCGAGATTGCTGGATCAGCATCAATTTTAATCGCAGCTGAGCTTTTGGCTAAAGTCGATGAAGCCAATGGATTAATGCTTGGTAACATCAGCGGTGTTCCACCAACAGAAGTTGTGATTATTGGCGCAGGAACAGTTGGAGAATTTGCAGCAAAATCTGCTATTGGTTTAGGTGCATCCATCAAAGTTTTCGATAGTTCAATCACAAGACTTCGTCATTTAAGAGAAAACCTGAGTCATCATATTTTCACTTCAACAATTCAACCTAAAAGCTTAACAAAAGCACTTCGTCGGGCTGATGTCGTGATTGGTGCTGTTGGAGGCAAAAACAGATCTCCAGTAATTGTTTCTAAAAAAATGGTTCAGAAAATGAAAAAAGGAGCTGTTATTATCGATGTTAGTATTGATATGGGTGGTTGTGTTGAGACTTCTGAAATCACGAATCACAATAAACCCACCAAAGTGATTGACGATGTGATTCATTATTGCGTTCCTAATATTCCTTCTCGCTATCCTCGAACATCCTCAATGTCAATCAGTAATATTTTTACACCTTACTTATTACATATTGCTGAAGAAGGCGGCATAGAAAATACGCTTCGATATGAGAAAGGTCTTCGCAATGGATTATATTTGTACCACGGAATTTTAACAAACAAATCCGTTGCAAATTGGTTTGACATGGATTATAAAGATCCGAATTTACTTATTTTTTAAATATGAAATTTATTCAACGCTTAGGTTATTACTCCATTGGTTTAGTTATTGGAGTGATTATTCTTTTATTTTTTTTAGGAGGAAAAAAAACGTCTTGTGATTATGGTTTAGATGCGAGAGTCATCAAAAACATTTCAACTAAAAAAGCAAGTTACTCATCTGAGGCGCTACAAAGTTTTAGTCATTACCAGATTGATACAAGTCAATATAAAACCATTTTACAAGATGCAACTGTAAATTTTGGAGAAAGTCAAACTGATTTAGATTCCTGTAAAATTTATATTTTAGAATCTAAATATGCATCAGAAAAATATAAACTTCAAATTGAAAATTGCGATTCAATTGCGCAAATTCAAAAGCTTGAAAGGCAATAATTAAGTTTACGCTTAAAATAAAAAAAGGTCTTTCAAAATTGAAAGACCTTTTTTGTTGACTCGAATAACGAGACTATTTTAATAAAGAATTAATTATTCATTGAAACAATAAATTCTTCATTTGTTTTTGTCTTTTTAACGCGATCGCTAATAAACTCCATCGCTTCAATAGGATTCATGTCAGCTAAATACTTACGCATCACCCACATTTTTTGAATCATATTTTCATCAAGAAGTAAATCATCACGTCTTGTACTTGACGCTGTTAAATCAATCGCTGGGAAGATACGACGGTTTGCAATCTTGCGATCAAGCTGCAATTCCATATTACCAGTTCCTTTAAATTCTTCAAAGATAACTTCGTCCATTTTAGAACCAGTATCCGTTAAAGCAGTTGCGATAATTGATAAAGATCCGCCATTTTCAATATTACGTGCTGCACCGAAAAAACGCTTTGGTTTGTGCAATGCATTTGCATCAACACCACCACTTAATACTTTACCACTAGCCGGCTGCACTGTATTGTATGCTCTTGCTAAACGCGTGATTGAATCTAATAAAATCACAACATCGTGACCACATTCAACCAAACGTTTTGCTTTTTCGATAACGATATTTGCAACTTTGACGTGTTCGTGTGCCTCTTTGTCAAAGGTAGAAGCAACAACTTCACCTTTCACACTGCGCTGCATATCTGTCACCTCTTCTGGGCGCTCATCGATTAATAAAACCAATTGATAAACCTCAGGGTGGTTTGCCGCTATAGCATTCGCTATTTCTTTTAAAAGAATTGTTTTACCAGTTTTTGGCTGAGAAACAATCATACCTCTCTGACCTTTACCTATTGGTGCAAACATATCCATGATACGTGTTGACATTGAAGGACGTCGATCAGCGATATTGAACTTTTCTTGAGGAAATAATGGTGTTAAATGCTCAAAAGAAACACGATCACGTACCACTTTCGGATCTAAGCCATTTATTTGAATAATTTTGATCAGCGGAAAATACTTCTCTCCTTCTTTAGGTGGACGAACTTGTCCAAGAACTGTATCTCCAGTTTTCAAACCAAAAAGTTTGATTTGAGATTGAGACAAATAAATATCATCAGGTGATGACAAATAATTGTAATCTGACGATCTTAAAAAACCATAACCATCAGGCATCATATCTAAAACGCCTTCACTCTCAATAATTGCATCAAACTCGTAATCTGATTTCTTATACTTATTACGGCTGTCTTTATTTCCGTTTTTCTGAGAGTTGGAATGAGTATGACTTTGTGAACTTTTAGAAGATTTTTGATTTTGATTCTTGTCTCTTCCTTTGGTATCTTCACGACGTTGTTTTTCCTGATATTCCTTAGTTTGATTAGGATTTCTCTTATCAGCTTTATCGTTAGACTTAGCCTTAGAATCAGGCTTTGGCTTATTTTGCCTTTTTTGAGTGTCTTTATTGTGAGACGGCTTTGGCTTATGATCTGACTTAGATTTATGATCAGACTTAGCATTGTGAGTTTGATTTGCTTCACTTTTACGCTCAGCTTCCTCTTCCATCTTTTTACTAACACGAACACGCTTAGGCGCTTCTTTTTTAGGTTGACTTGATGGTTTAGAAGAATCTTTCTCAGACTTATTAAAATCATTATTTACAACAGATTTGACTTTTTCAGGATTGCTCGCTTGATAGTCTAAAATTTGATAAATAAGATCTAACTTTTTTAAACTTCTAAATTTTGGTACTTCTAACTCTTTGGCGATATTTTGTAACTCAGGGAGTTTTTTCGCCTTTAATTCGTTAATTTCTAACATTGACTATTATTGAAATTATTTTTTTGATATTTTTTTTGAAGAAAAAATAGGGGTTAAATTGATGTGTTTGAAATAATTACATCAAAGTAAATCATTGGACTATGCAATTATACAACAAAAAATTAATTTTTAAATATTTTTTGTCAAATAATCTTCTATTTTTGTATTTCAATTGCATCAAATGATACAGAGAGTACAAAGCTTATATCTTACAATTGTGTTTATCCTCAACGCAGTAATTTTTAATTTACTGCCTGCTTCAGACTTTATTTTTGATAATATTTTGGGCGATAACACTTATATGATTGTAAGTATTTTATTTTATGCAAGTGCATTGCTTGCACTGATTAGTATTTTTAAATACAAAAATAGACAACTACAATTCGTCTTAGGACGTTTAAATATGTTATTGAACGCTGTTTTAGTAGGCATTTTCGTTTATGGATCGCTAAACCTACCTGGAGAATCAAGCTTTTCTGAGAAGGGTATTGGGGTTCTTCTTCCTATCATTTCTATCGTTTTTATTGTGATAGCTAATAAAGCTATTAAAAAGGATGAAGACCTTGTAAAATCTGTTGATCGTTTCCGTTAAGCCTCGAATCTTAGTGTATTTAGTGTAAAACCCCGTTTATTCGGGGTTTTTTTATTTTAAAATTATAATTTTTAATTTTATGTAAGAATTAAGATAGTCAAACATACATTTGTATTATCTTAAGTGTTATAATCTTTTATAAAAACTAAATATGTTAAAGAAATTAATAGTACTAAGCCTTGTCATAACAGGCATCAGTTGCAAAAGCTATCAAGACCCATCAACAGAAAATATGACAATTATCCATCAATCTGAACTCACTGGTAATGGCGAAGAAGGCATTAATGGTTCTTACCATGTGATTGAAAACCAAGAAGACTGGAATGCCTTAGAAGAAAAAATGAATAGCATCAACGATCAACGTATAAAGATGGATCCAGTTAATTTTAAGAACGAAATGATCATCGCGTTATTTAGTGAAGTGAAAAACTCTGGTGGACATTCCATAAAAATTAAAGAGATCACTCAAAAGGATAATCAAGTCATTATCAAAGTTGAAGAAACGAGTCCTCGCGGCCTTGCGACTAGTATGATGACCCAACCTTATTATATTGCAAAAATCCCTAAGACTGATAAAGTAATTGAGTTTGAGACTACAGATCGTCTTCGAAAATAAATGTAATTTTATCTATCAATAAATACCTAACAAAAAAAGCCTCTCAAATTTTTGAGAGGCTTTTTTAGCTATTAAAAAGGACTTCTTACTTTCCTTCCATTTTATCTTTAAGCGCTTGTAATTCAGCATTTGCATCACCAAGAGTAGTTTTGTTCTCTTCAGTTTTAGCTTTTTGCTGAGCTTGCTTAACAATATTTTGCTCTTCTTCTTTATGAATAGCAGTATGCGAAGCAACAACTCTCTTAAATTCTTTATTGAATTCAATGATTACAAAGTCAGCTGATTCACCTTTTGTTAACTTGCTTTCGTCTTCTTTAATCAAGTGACGAGAAGGAACAAATGCAGTGACATCATCGTTAAACTTGATGGTTGCACCTTTATCAACAATATCAGTGATTTCAGCAGTGTGCTTGCTTCCTACAGCAAACTCTTCAGCGTATTTATCCCAAGGGTTCACTTCTGTTTGCTTATGACCTAAGCTTAACTTGCGTCCTTCAACATCTAGTTCAAGAACAACAACGTCTAACTTATCACCAACTTTACAGAATTCTGATGGGTGCTTAATTTTCTTAGTCCAAGAAAGATCAGAGATGTAAATCAATCCGTCAATTCCTTCTTCTAATTCAACAAAAACACCAAAGTTTGTAAAGTTTCTAACTTCACCTGTGTGTTTAGAACCAACAGGATATTTAGTTGTAATATCAGTCCATGGATCTGGTGTCATTTGTTTAATACCAAGTGACATTTTACGCTCTTCACGGTCAAGTGTTAAGATTTTTGCTTCAATCTCATCACCAACATTTACGAAATCTTGTGCAGATCTCAAGTGCGTACTCCAAGACATTTCAGAAACGTGAATTAAACCTTCAACACCTTCTTCAACTTCGATGAATGCACCATAATCAGCGATAACTGTGACTTTTCCTTTCACAACATCACCAACTTTAATGTTTTCATCTAACGCTTCCCAAGGATGCTTGCTCAATTGTTTAAGACCAAGTTGAATTCTTGTTTTATCTTCATCAAAGTCTAAAATTACAACGTTTAATGTTTGATCTAACTCAACAACCTCGTTCGGGTGGTTGATTCTTGACCAAGATAAATCAGTAATATGAACTAATCCGTCAACACCTCCAAGATCAACAAATACACCGTAAGAAGTAATGTTTTTAACAACACCTTCAAGGACTTGACCTTTTTCTAATTGACCGATAATTTCTTTCTTCTGCTCTTCAATATCAGCTTCGATAAGTGCTTTATGCGAAACAACAACGTTTTTAAATTCGTGGTTGATTTTCACAACTTTGAATTCCATGTTTTTCCCAACGTAAGCATCGTAGTCACGAATAGGCTTCACATCAATTTGAGAACCTGGTAAGAAAGCTTCGATGCCGAAAACGTCAACGATCATTCCTCCTTTAGTTCTGCACTTAACTAAACCGTTAACTACAGTTCCGTCTTCTTGTGCTAAATTAACGCGCTCCCAAGCTCTGATAACACGAGCCTTTCTATGAGAAAGAATTAATTGACCTTCTTCATCTTCACGAATGTCAATAAGAACGTCAACCATATCACCTTCTTTAAGGTCTGGGTTGTATCTAAATTCGTTTAAAGAAATAACACCTTCACTTTTTGCGTTGATGTCAATAATTGCGTCAAGGTCAGTAATTTTGATAACTTTACCTTGAACAACTTCGTTATGAAGTGTGTCAACAAAATTCTCTTCAACTAATTTCTCAAACTGATCTAACTGCTCATCTGCAACTTCATCAATTCCTTCTTCATACTTGTGCCAGTTGAAGTTTTCAAGAAATTCTTTAGGATTTTTTTGTTGTTCAGAAGCTTCGATTGTAGATTGTTGTGCTTCTGTGTTTGCAACGTCTTGTTGCTCTGTTTTTTTTGAATCTTCAGCCATATGCTGTGATTAAAATTTGTATTTTGTCAGTTCTGAATTTTTACGTGGCAACCAACAAAAGATTGTTAAATGATTTTTATCAATACTTTTAGGAAACTCTAAACCACTCCCAAAAGTTTTGCAAAAATACAACTTAAATTTTGATACCCAAACAATTAGATTCTTTTATTAAGAAGTCGTGTTAACTTTTTCTATTTGTTTTTTAGCTAATTTCAATAATACATCAGCTTGCTCTTCTTTTGTCAAGTTCGTATTGTCAAGCTTTACGGCATCATCGGTTTGTATAAGCGGAGAGGTTTCACGAGAAGAATCTATCAAGTCACGTTCTTGAACATTAGCAAGAACTTCATCAAAATTTAAATCAGAATTATTTCCTTTTAATTCATTAAAACGTCTTTTTGCACGTTCATTTGCTGTGGCTGTCATAAATATTTTGAGTTCAGCTTCAGGGAAAACTACACTTCCAATATCACGACCATCCATAACCAAACCTCCCTTCTCTCCTATCTTCTGTTGAATCTTAACGAGTTTATGTCTTACTTCAGGAATTTTAGCAACATAACTAACTTTGTTAGAAACATCCATTTGACGAATAAAATTTTCAACATTTTCACCATTTAATAAGATGATGCTTTTCTCTTTGGATTGATCATATTCAAAACTCAAATCAACATCATCTAAAGATTGAATAAGTCTTGTTTCATTTAAAACATTATTCTCAAAAAAACCATTTTTTAAAGCAAAATAAGTCATGGCGCGATACATTGCTCCTGTATCGACATAAATATAATTCAGTGCTTTAGCCAATTCTTTTGCTGCTGTGCTCTTCCCTGTTGATGAATGTCCATCAATGGCAATGGTGATTTTTTTCATAAATTTAATCTGGATATTCAATACGTAAATGATAAATGTTATTCAGCTTAGCTTTTAAAATCTTTTTGATTTGCTGTATATCTTTAAAGGTAATATCAGCATTTTCAAACTGATCATCTTCAATTTGTTTATCAATAATTTTTTCTACGAAATTATCAATAATTCGAGTGTTTGGAGATTTTAAACTTTTACTCGCAGCTTCAACACTGTCACACATCATCAAAATAGCTGTTTCTTTACTGAAAGGTTTTGGACCAGGATATTGAAAATCTTTTGGATCAATACGTACACCTTCAGGTGCATTTTCTTGTGCTTGCTTAAAAAAGAAATAAACCTTTGTGGTGCCGTGATGTGTTCTTATAAAATCAATTATACGATCTGGAAGCTTATATCTTTTAGCATATTCAATTCCTTCTAACCTATGATTCACAATCAATTTAGCACTTTCATGAGGAGAAAGCTCGTCGTGAGGCGTGACATCTGTTGTTTGGTTTTCAACGAAATAAATAGGGTTTTTCATCTTACCAATATCGTGATAAAGCGCGCCAACTCTTACAAGTAAAGCATTAGCACCAACTTCATTTGCGGCAGCTTCAGCTAAATTCGCAACGTTTAGTGAATGATGAAAAGTTCCAGGTGCAACTTCAGCCAATTGCTTCAGTAATTTAGAATTGGTATCTGATAATTCTAATAATGAAAGGTCTGATACTAGACCAAAAGCTTTTTCATATGTGTAAATCAAAGGCTGCACAAATAATAAACCAACACCACAAAGAATGAAATAAATCATATTTGTGTAATTGATATCGACAAAATCAACATCTTGAATCATGCTAAACGCCATATAAGCAAAAATATAAACACCTGTAATTTGCGCCACAGAGATAAAGAGATTTGCTCTTTTATAAAGTTCTGAAACTGTCAATATTGTAACAATACCTGTTACAATTTGCAAAAACATATACTCAAAACTATTAGGCACCACAAAGCCGAGAATCAAAACTGTAACAACATGTGAGAACAAGCCTAAGCGCGCATCAAAGAACGCCTTCAATGTTAATGGTAAAATACAAAGTGGAACAATATAAATGTACTCATACCCGATTTTCATCACAACTAAGGTGAGAAAAACCATAAAGAGAATATTAAAAAATATAAAGGTGAGTTTGTTGTTATTTGTATAAATATCATTTCTGTATTTACTCAAAAACAACATCAACATGAGCAATGCCAAGGAAACAAGTAATGAATAACCAATCAAGATTGTGACATAGCTTGTCATGTCTAAATCTTGTGATTCATATTCATTTTTGAGAGAGTTCAGTTTTCGTAATTTTTCACCTTCAATGATTTCACCTTTAGCAATAATTTTACTCCCTTTAGAAACACTTCCACGCGTTGGCGAAATATTTTTATAAGCATCTTCTAAGACTTGTTGATTAAATTCTTTATCATACTCAACATTAGGAGAAAGAATATCGTAAAAAATAGGTTTCAATTTTGCTGACTGAGCATAACTGAATTTAGATAATTTTTGATCTAAATAACGATCTAAATCAGATTGTTTTAAAATCTTGTCAAGGGTTACTTCTTGTAATCTGATATTCTTTTTAAGGTAAACAAGTTGTTTTTCATCAAAATCTTCACTTTCAACGCGTATGCCATAGTTGTAAACATTTTTAATAATTGTATCAACAAAACTTCTGTCTGCCATTGCGCTAATCAACGAATCTTGATGTGGTGAAATGACTTTCGGCCAGTTTTTCCAGATGGAATCTGCTTTAGCAACATTATATATATAATATGGAATATGATTATCCTTGATTTGCTCTTTTTCTGACTTTAATTCTTGATCAGATTTTAAGATTGCAAAATCAAATGGAGAATATAAATTTTCATACTGCCAAGGCTTATTTTTGATTATTTCATACTTAAATTTTCCTTGTATCGGAAAGAAATAAACAATTAAAAAAACACTGATTAAGAACAAAAATATTTTGTAAATCAAAGATTGTTTTGTGTAAAGTATGTCTAGCTTAGACTTCATTTAGCCTGTTTTGGTGGTTCAAAATTAGAAAAAAATTAGTCATTTCATTTATAATTCGTTTGTTCTTTTAAAAATCATTAATTTAGCAGCAATCGTAAAAAAATAAAACATGAGTAAAGAAGTCGTTATAGTAAGCGCTGCGCGTACGCCAATCGGGAGTTTTTTAGGAAGTTTATCTTCAATTCCCGCTACAAAACTTGGCTCAATCGCGATCAAAGGTGCTTTAGATAAAATCAATTTAAAACCAGAATTAGTCAACGAAGTTTTAATGGGAAATGTTGTGCAAGCTAACAACGGTCAAGCTCCTGCACGTCAAGCTGCTATTGGTGCTGGCATTCCTGATAAGGTTCCTGCAACCACAGTGAATAAAGTCTGTGCAAGCGGAATGAAAGCTGTTATGCAAGCTGCTCAGTCTATCGCTCTCGGTGATGCTGATGTTGTCGTTGCTGGCGGCATGGAAAACATGAGTATGATTCCTCATTATTTACCTATGAGAAAAGGCAAAAAATTTGGTCCTGCTCAAATGGTAGATGGTTTACAAAAAGATGGACTTGTAGATGCTTACAGTCAAGAAGCTATGGGAACCTGCGCTGACTTATGCGCCACTGAACATAATATTTCTCGTGAAGATCAAGATGCTTTTGCGATTGAATCTTATAAAAGAAGTGCCAAAGCTTGGGAAGAAGGAAAGTTTGATAATGAGGTTGTTCCTGTTGAAATTCCTCAACGTCGCGGAGAACCTATCATTTTCAAAGAAGATGAAGAATATAAAAATATCAAACTCGATAAAATACCAAACCTTCGTGCTGCATTTTCTAAAGAAGGAACTGCTACTGCTGCAAACTCATCAACAATAAATGATGGTGCAGGTGCAATGGTATTAATGAGTCGTGAAAAAGCTGATGAACTTGGTCTTAAAGTTTTAGCTACTATCAAAAGTTATGCTGATGCTGCTCAAGAGCCAAAATGGTTCACAACCGCTCCTGCAAAAGCTGTCCCTTTAGCAATTGAAAAGGCAAATTTAAAAATTGAAGATATTGAGTATTTCGAATTTAATGAAGCATTCTCTGTCGTTGGTATTGCTAACACAAAACTTCTTAATATTGATGAAAGTAAAGTAAATGTCAATGGTGGCGCTGTTTCGTTGGGTCACCCACTTGGTTGTTCTGGTGTGCGTATCCTTATTACTTTACTGAACGTATTAGAGCAAAATAATGCAAAACTTGGTGCCGCTGGTATTTGTAATGGTGGTGGTGGTGCCTCTGCTGTCGTTTTAGAAAGAGCTTAATTAATTTAAATTATATTCAAATGCAATACGGAATTTGCAAACTCAGCATCGTTCCTGTGAGATCGGAAGCTAATGATGCTTCAGAAATGGTAACACAATTACTTTATGGTGATCATTTCAAAATTATAGAAGAACGTAAAAAATGGGTCAGAATCCGTATTGCATTTGATCATTATGAAGGCTGGATTGACAAGAAACAAGCTAAATTTATTACTGAAGAAATTTATGAGACTTGCCATAATGATGCTGCATATTCAGCTGACTTGATCGATATTGTTAATCTTAATGAACAACAAGTCCTCAGCATTTGTGCTGGCTCTAATGTTGCAGCTTCTCAAATCTTAAATCACCATTTTGAAGGAAGATTTCAAACAGGTCAAAACTTCATGAGATCTCAGCTTTTAGATACAGCGATGCTTTACCTCAATGCTCCATATCTTTGGGGTGGAAAAACACCATTTGGTATTGATTGTAGTGGTTTGACTCAAATGGTTTATAAAACTAATGGCATTATGCTTCATCGTGATGCTTCTCAACAAGCACTTCAGGGACAAACACTTTCATTTATTGAAGAAACTCAAATTGGAGATTTAGCATTTTTCGATAACCAAGAAGGAAATATTATTCATGTCGGAATCTTGATGGGTGATAATTACATTATTCATGCACATGGAAAAGTTCGCGTTGACAGGATTGACCACACTGGTATTTTTAATGTTGACACACGAACTTATTCACATCAATTAAGAGTTTTAAAAACATATGCCAATTAGAATTTCGTCACCAGACCAAATGAAAAATGGAAACCATCTTTTCCGTGGAAAAGATTAAATTGCCCACTTGCTATTTGAGCTGCATTTATCCAAAATCCTCCTCCATAAGAATTATGCCATTTGCTTGAGTCTTCATTTGGAACCCATACTCGACCTACATCTCCTCCTCCAAAAACACCTAATTGAAGAGGTAAAAATGATGTGCGAATTTCATTAAAAACATATCTTATATCTGCATTACCAGCAAGTGTTGATTTTCCAGTAAACCTTTCTCTTCTATAACCTCTTAATCCAGATTGCGCACCTAAGTGAGCTGCTTGATAAAAATTAAAACCCTCCTTAAATCTCAATTGTGACTGAACCTGAGTTCTTAAAACCAAGCGACGTGATTGAGATAATGGATTAAAAAATTCAAGTGATGGGTTTAGGCTAAAAAAGTTATCAGAGCTGGTTAAGTCTTGTGTGAAGCCAGCGTTTAAATCAAAATTCATTCCTTTTGCCGGTGCAAGTTTGTCATCATAACTTTCATATTGGTAAGTTGTCTCTGCACTTAAAAAATGCTGATTTGAGAAGAAGTCTTCATCACTAAGTTCTAAGTCATCACCTATTGCATCGATAAATCGACCTCCTGATCGTTTGACTTTTAAAGCGTTGTAATTCAATCTTAACTCGTAAAAACTACCATATTTAGATTCTCTTCTTAAACCAATGCTCGCCTGTAAATCTCTTAATCTAACGCGGTTGTATTTTTTACCAAAATCACTTTCATTATTAATACTTGTATTGCTATAGCCGAAAAAATTATGAGCAAAACTTGGACTTTTGTATGATACGCCTGCAAATCCGTTAAAATCACCAATAATATCTGCGTGAGCTATTTCGTAGGACAAATTATAACTTTGTGTTCCAAAATAAAAACCTGCTTTAATCTTATGTTGTGTTGTATAATCTTCACCATAAAAACCTTTATGCCTAAAAGTCGCTAATCCACCAATCAAAAAACCATCATCAGGATTGTAACCAAAATTAGGGACAGTCATTCTCGTGTTATGAATTGTTTTTCCTCTTAAAAAAACATTTTCTTCATAGTTATCTGATAATTTCTTTCTTGCTTTAAAATCATCAGAGAATTCACTTTTTGAAGACTTATAATCATGAACTATAACTTTTCTTTGTTTGCCAACATTGTAAGTGTCTTTACCATGACCGCCAATTAGCCTGATTTTTATTTTAGATTTATTAGAACCCGTTACTGTAAATATGTCATCATCATCAAGACCATAAATCCAAAGTTCCTGAGTCAACTCATCTGTATAAGTATTTTCAACAAATAAATCCTCTCTTTCACCCTTTATATTTCTATAGATTTTTAATTGAACTTCTCGATCATTAACAAATTCAAGATCGATAAAATCATCTTTATCTGTCGCGATAACAACCTGATATTTCGCAATAACATCATAAAATTGAGAAATAATATGAACGAGATTATCCCTTCTTTTCTTAACAGTTGTTATCAATTTATCATTGGTTTCACCTTTCACTTCTTTTGGCATTTGAGCAAAAGCTTTTTCAATAACATCATCAGTTATTTTTTCTTGAATAAATTCTGCAGCTGTCATCCAATCTTTCTTAGAAGAATTTCTTAATAAATTTCTGTCTTGACTTCTAGAATTAAATGAATACCATTTATAATAATCCACATCATCAGAAAAAGTTTGATAAGATTTTGGGAAACTTGCCATTAAACGAACCAAATCAAAAATACCACCATCAAAACTTGCAAATACCTGATCTCTATCTCTTGGTATTGGTGAGAATATATGTGTTTTATCTTCAGTTTTAGTCTCTGCCCAACGCCATTGATCAGCATGCCTATCAAAATCACCAATCAAAATGTCAAATACTCTTGATTTGATGTATTGCTTCTCATCCACTCTATATTTTTCATCACGTTTCAGATGGTCATAAAATTTTCTGGTACTGACGATATCATGATTCGGTGAACCAAAAAAATCAGCACCTAACCAATCATCTTGCGGCCGTTCTTCAACCATATAAATAAAACCACCATGTTCTTTATTAAATTTCCCTAAAGCCTTTTGTTTAGGAATATAATAAATTTCAGGATTGGTATGATAAACACCTACGGTCTCGGCCATGACTGGAACCGTCATAAAAGCAAACGGATGTGAAGCCGTCATAAAGTCTTCAAGAACATTTTCTATTAATGTATGGTCAAATTCATCTCTTAAATATTCATCCTCATAAACATTAGATTGTAAAAGTTGAACTGCGTCTTTTTTGATTTGACGAATGTTATATTGTTTCCCATTTTCATCTTGCATACGAAGTGAATTCGTTTGATCGCCGCCACCAAGTTGTATCGGCGTTAAGCCACCATAGAGCGTGTCAAGGTCAACAGTTTTAAACTTCATTTTTTTGAAATAAAGCGCTCTGTAATGTTCACCGAAAATGCTTTTATAAGCTTTGGAATCTCCTAAGGAAATATCCTCATAAATCGCTTTTGTGACGTATTGATTCTTAGATTCTTCATAGTCTATTTCTTCATCGAGATAATGCGGTGGATTGATTTGTTGTTGATAAACAGGTACTGCTTTAGCATTTTCATATTTATAAAAACGTACGTAAGAAGCACCATTTTTGAGGACTGTTAATTCTGCAAAGCCTTGTGTAGGATATGCAAACTCTGAGTATCGACCTAATTTAGCAAAAGATACTTTTGAGCCAGAGCCACTCACAATTTGTTTTGTCTCTCCTGCTTCTAAATATTGTAAATTGTGTTCATGGCCAGAAGCAAAAATAACATTTCCGTATTTTTCCGCATATCTTTCAAGCTGTTTTGTTAAACTTTGGTATAATGCATTTTGAATATCTTGTTTAGAAATTCCTCCGTTGGCTCTCAAAACATTAGCAAGCGTTGCCAAAAATGGCAATGGAATTTTTTTATCTGATGGGAATAAATGCTTAGTTAACTCATATTTCCCACCATGAATTCCACTTGAATGAATCGGGTGATGCATCGCTACCAAAACTGTTTTATTTTGGTTTTTCTTTAATTCAGTTTCGAATTCTTCTATAAATTGCTCTCTTGTTTTGATGATTGAACAATTTTTATTGATATCAGGATTTTTATCCCAATTTTGCAAAAACCACTCAGAATCTAGAATCAATAAATAAAGTTGATCGCTGAGATCATAACCTTCAATACCACATCCAATATCAGGCTTCCATAGAAACTTAGGATCATTATCAGTGTATTCCTCCATGAACTCTTTTTGCTCAATCAGTCCAGGAATTTTATGACGCCAATCATGGTTTCCAGGAATAAAAATAACATCACCATCAAATTTTTGAAAAACATCAAGTTGCGCTTTATGTCTTTTTTCAGCTTCTTCTCTGGTTTTATGATCTTTAGGTGGCATTCCATTTTGATAAATATTATCACCTAAGATGATAATTTTTTCAGCATGACGATGCTCATTTTCTTCAATGTAATACTCAACAGCTTTAAGGCCATCAGTGGTTCTACCTTTAACTGAATTACCTGTATCACCAATCAATATCAATCTATTAGCAATTTCATTTTGCTTGAAATCAATCATATCATTTTTGGAGTCATCCTTAATTCTCAATTGATAATTAGCACAAGACATCAACATTAAAAGACTGATGAGAGGTAATATTTTATTCATATTTGTTAGATTACAAAATCATCACTAAAATAGTAAAATCTGAGTTGATTATGACTTTATTTTTATACTTTTATGGCACATCATAAATCTAATTCATGAGCACTATTGACAAGACAGAAGCTTTTGCACAAAAATTATTAATACATGATATTTCTGAAGCATATCTATATCATAATATTAATCATACAAAACGTGTTGTTGAATCTGCAAAAGAGATCATTGAACACACGGAAATTGATTCTGAATTAGAGGAAGTTATTATAGTTTCAGCTTGGCTTCATGATCTCGGATACACTGTAACTAACGAAAATCATGAAGAAGAAAGTGTTAGAATTGCTGAGAAATTTTTAAAAACGATAGATCAAACACCTGATTTTATTACCAAAGTTGTTAATTGCATAAGAGCAACAAAGGTTGATGCAGTCCCAAAATCTATAGAGGAAGAAATTATTAGAGATGCGGATTCAAGTCATTTAGCCTCAGATGATTTTAAAGAAATTTCAGAATTACTTAGACAAGAATTTCAGCGATTAGGTAAAGAAAACTACAATACGAGAGAATGGCGTGAGGAGAATATCAATATGCTTTCCAACAAACATAAATTTTACTCTACCTACGCTATTAAAGAATGGTCTGCAAAAAAGGAAGAAAACCTGATGGACTTGATCAAAAAGAAAAATAAGATCAAGAAAAAATATCGAAAAGAAGAAGTTAAAGCCAAATATAAGGCCAAATATAAAAATGAAAATCCTGAAAGAAGTATTCAAACGCTTTTCAGAATTACACTTCGTAATCACATTAAGCTGAGTGATATTGCAGATACAAAAGCGAATATTCTCCTCTCTGTTAATGCGATTATTATTTCTCTTGCTTTATCTAATATCATTCCTAAGCTAGATAATCCATCAAATCAGCACTTAATGATCCCCAACTTTAATATTGGTTATTTTTAGTGTCGCGGCTATTATTTTGTCTATTATGTCAACAAAGCCAAATGTAACATCTGGTGAGTTTAGCAAGGAAGAAGTTAAAGAGCGCAAAGTCAATATCTTGTTTTTTGGAAACTTCCATAAAATGAAGTTTGATGATTACCATTGGGGAATCAAACAAATTATCGATGATAAAGATTATGTTTATGAGGCCTTAACGAAAGACCTCTACTACCTCGGTATTGTATTAGAAAGGAAATATAAACTGTTGCGTATCACCTATACAGTTTTTCTATTAGGAATTATTATTTCAGTGATGAGCTTTATCGTTGCCTTTTACTTAATGTAATTGCTTCATCAACTCATCGTAACTAATCGTTTGCTTCTCATCTTCTTCAGTGTGATAGCAGACTTCAACACGTAAAGCTTTCAAACCTGAAACGCCTTGAACATCTTCAAGCGTTAAATCTTCTACTTCTTTTGAAATATAGTTTTTGCTTTGGAGGTAAGAAATATACTTCTTGTATTCTTTTTTCATTTCTGATGAAGTGTAAATAATCGCAATTTTACCTTTTTGAGTCACACGTTCATCAGTGTCTTTGATTAATGCTTTATCAATTCTTTTCTTAATCACTTCATACCTTGCATTATAAGTCCCATCAACGTCAAACTTCTTTTCATCCATACGATAACGGATAGATAATTGAGAATTGAAAACCAATATCATGGAGGCAGCTTGAAGTGGTAAATCAGCGTGATCTTGAATTTTATAAAATTCATTTTCCATTTCACACATCACCTGAAGTTGCCATAAACGCAGATTTTGCAGTAATACGTGACTAAACTTTTGAGAACTCGAAATGCTTTGACCTATGTAAAGATTATGCTCAACACCGTCAGTTTTATAACGCTCAAAGTAATGTGGAAATATCTTTTGAGCTTCATTTTGTTTTTGGTCGATATACTCAGCCAATTTTTCATTACTTTCATGAACAGTATGATCAAAAGCGCTTCGGCGTTCATAAATTAAATTATTGTCTTGACTTAAAAGTTGGTTATAAGAAAGTATTTTTTTGTCAAGACTAGGCTCAGTTTCAAGAATATGGTCAAGTACTGGATCGAGTTCATTAAAAATCAAACTAGAAACACGTTGCTCTAAGTTAGCTGTAAAACTATTTTTTATTTTATCTAAATACTCTCTAATTCTAAAAATCGAATGTTCATATATAGGTAAAGAAGACAAATCATTAGCCTCTTTAAAAATATCCAACATAATATTGAGCTGCTTACTCAAATCAAATTTAATCGCTTTATTACGTTCTTCAGACGAAGCGACAATATCAATTTGACCATAAAGTGGGAAGACACCATCAAAGATTATATCATCAAACTCATAATTTTCACCTTTATCTTTTGCCTCTATATATTTGTGTGCTTCTCTCTCAAATCTCCACTCAACACTTTCATGTATTGAAGTACATTTGTTTTGTATAACAGCTTTGACGCGGTTTTGTTGTTCAATTTTGTTACGTTCAGCAGAAGCGTATAAATAAGGAAGAACAGCATCAAGTTTAATCGCATTGATCTGATTTAATTGATTTTTCTGGCGAGCAACTATTTCAAGAATACCAATAATATTATCTCCTTTTGAAATAGGCGCCAATATAACTGATTTAAAACCCTTAGAAAGCAAGTTTTGAGAAAGCTGCATATCACTATGTTGGCTTGCATATTTCTCAACATCAGAAATACAAAAGTAATCTCCTTTTTCTGCCAAATTCTTCAATGAATCTTGACAAATTACGTTTTCACATTTTTCAGAAAACAAATCACCTAATATAAAACTTTCAATTTTCTCACTATCGATGACATTGAACGTTTTTCTCTCTTGATTAAAGAGAGTAAAACCAAACTCAAGATCATCCACATTAAACATATTACGAAAAACTGATGTTAGTTGATCATAAACAACAGTATCATTTTTTAAACTGTTATTAATGAGTACCGTTTTAAGTCTAGAAACTTGCTCATCAATAGTGACATCTGAAAAGCTAAAAAGTGTAAACCCTTTAAAATGCCAAGAGTTTTTTGGAAAATATGATTCCCATAAAGCAATATCTTTAGGGTTTGACATTAATAAATCAACATCTTCATCTGTAATTTCAACAGCTTTATTTAAAGGTTCAATTTCAACAAAATCAGAGTTAACAAAAAGACGATAAGTTTTTATTTTTCCATCCTTATCTGGAATATCGTAATAGAGAGGTATTCTGTAATCTATCTGACAACCATAATATTCATTTAAAATTATAACACAAGCAAAAATATAATTTAGTTCTATGTTAAAGTCTCTTGGTGATAATTCGTAATCATTTCCAGCCTCTGATAAAATCTTATCTAATCGATCAGATTTACAGAAAATTGTAGGAATAAAAGGTACAGTAGCCGCTTTAATCTCATTATTCGAAAGCATATTTGGAAAGATATCATCGAGGACAACCTTTATGATATCATCATACGATTTAAGCTTCTCATCAATATCAACACCTTCTAGAAGTTCGGGATATTTACTGATGTAATCCAGCAAAGATTTGATATAATCTTTAGCAATCGGATTTTTCTCAGTGCGAAGTCGATCTTCATACAACTGAATAACTTTTTTAAAGCTAACAGAAATTTTAAAAGGAAATTGATAGTTTTGTTTCATAGCTACAAATGGTAAGATCTACAAAAGTACGAAATTTTGCATCCACCCTTCATACAAGCAAGTACATTAACACCTTATTAAACCTTTTTGTAAGGAAAATAATTTTATAAATGTAACTTTGTAAAAAAATATTTTTATGCGTAAGTTATTATCGATATGTCTTATTGGCAGTGCTCTATTGCAGAGCTGTGAAAAAACTCCTGATACCCAAATTAAAGGAACTGCAGACGATCTCAGTGATGGAACAAACATCTATCTCAGTAAATTAGGTAAATCTCAAAGTATTCAGGCTGTTGATACTTTCCAAGTTAAACAAAATAGTTTTGCTTCAGAATTACCAGAACCAAATCATCAAGAAATTTTCTTGTTAAGCGTTGAAGGTCTAGACAGACAGAACTTAATCTTCATCAATGAAGGTCACGATGTAGAAATTGAGTTAAACAAAAACAACTTAAGAGATTCAAAAATCACAGGCGGTCCACAAACTGACCAAATGTCAAAGTATCTTGATAAGCAAATGGGGTTTGCAACTAAAATCAATAATTTACAAGGAGAAATCACGCAAGCAAAAGTTCAAAACAATCAAGAAGAATTTTCTCAAAAAATGGCAAAATTCAATGAATTTAAAGAAGAAAACATAGCTTATAGAAAACATATTGTCAACACGAACCCTAACTCAATTGTGAGTCTGTTGATTATTAATGATTTTCTTTCTCAGAAATCTTTACCAGTTGAAGAATCTAAAAAATTATTAGCAACACTTACGCCAGAAGTTAAAGATACAGAGTTAGGCAGAAGTATTAATAAAAACTTAGCTTCAGTAAAAGCGACTGATATCGGTGCTTTTGCTCCAAAATTTGAAGGACCAACACCTGATGGGGGAACTTTATCTTTAGATGATGCTATGGGAAAAGTTACATTGATTGATTTTTGGGCTTCTTGGTGTAGACCATGCCGTGTTGAAAATCCAAATATCGTTGCAATCTACAATGACTATAAAGACAAAGGTTTTGATGTTATTGGTGTTTCACTTGATCGACCAAATCAAAAAGACCGTTGGTTAAAAGCAATTGAAGATGATAAATTAGATTGGCATCATGTTTCTAACCTTCAATTTTGGAATGATCCTATTGCAAAATTGTATGGTGTTAGAAGTATTCCGCGCGCTTACTTAATCGATGAGGAAGGAAAAATTATTGCAAAGAATTTAAGAGGTCAACAATTAAGAGATAAAGTTGCTGAATTATTAGATTAATTTTTAATAAGTTTCATAAAATCAAAAGGCTCTGAAAATTCAGAGCCTTTTTTTATGATTAAAACTGATGACTATTTGAAATTGATTAGATAATCAACATAGCGTCACCGTAAGAATAAAATCTATAATTTTCCTTCACAGCTTCCTTATAAGCTTTCTCCATTAATTCATGGCCAGCGAAAGCAGAAATCATCATTAATAATGTTGATTTAGGCATATGGAAATTTGTAACCATGCAGTTTGCTATACTGAAATCATAAGGAGGGAAAATAAATTTATTTGTCCAACCTTCATATTCATTTAAGCGTTGATTTGAACTTACAGCGCTTTCTAAAGTACGCATAACAGTTGTTCCAACAGCACAAATTCTTCTCTTTTCATCTAAACCTCTGTTGATAATTTCAGTTGCTTCTTTTTCAATACAGATTTCTTCTGAATCCATTTTATGTTTAGATAAATCTTCGACTTCAACAGGGTTGAAAGTTCCTAATCCAATATGTAAAGTAACATCTGCAAAATTAACGCCTTTAATTTCTAAACGCTTCATCAAATGCTTTGAAAAGTGCAAACCTGCAGTTGGTGCAGCTACAGCACCTTCATTTTTTGCATAAATTGTTTGATAACGTTCTTCATCTTCAGGAGAAACATCTCTTTTAATATATTTCGGTAAAGGTGTCTCTCCTAACTCACGCATTTTAGATCTAAAATCTTCGTAAGAACCATCATATAAAAAACGTAACGTACGACCACGAGATGTTGTATTATCAATAACTTCAGCAACTAAACTCTCATCTTCTCCGAAGTAAAGTTTATTTCCAATTCTGATTTTACGAGCTGGGTCAACCAAAACATCCCATAAACGCGTTTCAGGATTTAACTCTCTTAACAGAAAAACTTCAATTCTCGCTCCAGTTTTTTCTTTATTCCCGTATAAACGTGCGGGAAAAACTTTTGTGTCGTTGAAAACCATGACATCATCTTCATCAAAATAATTGATAAGATCCTTAAACATCTTGTGTTCAATGGTTCCTGTCTTTCTGTCAATAACCATCAATTTAGATTCATCACGGTGCTCCGCTGGATGTTCTGCTAATAAGTCGTCAGCCAATTCAAAAGTGAATTGAGATAATTTCATTCCCATAGTAGTGTTTTTTCGAATTTGCAAATATAAGCTTTGCGCATAGCGGTTGTCAAGTATTCTGACTTATATTTTTATTAAATTTTAACTTTTTATTGAAATACCAAGTTTTTTGAGGTCATTCCAAAATTCTGGATATGATTTTGAGACCACATTTTCATCTTTAATCTTTATAGGAATTAATAATGAAAGCGGCGCGAAAGCCATTGCCATGCGGTGATCTTGATAAGTATAAACTTCAACATCAGAATTTAAAACACTTGGCGTTTTCATTTTTAACTGAGAAAGATTGATTTCAACTTCTGCTCCAAATTTTTCTAATTCATTTTTTAAAGCAATTAAACGATCGGTTTCTTTAATCTTTAAAGTTTTTAAGCCTGATAATTCACAATCGATTCCTAAAGCTAAACAAGTCACAGCTATTGTTTGAGCTAGATCTGGTGTTTCAATAAGATTGAATTTTAAGAAATCAGGATATACCTTATTCTTCTTATAAAGCATAAGCTGCTTATCTCCTATTTGTTCGACACCGACTCCAAATTTTTGATAAAACTTAATGAGTTGAGCATCACCTTGTAAACTTTGTTGACGGTAATTTGATAATTTAATTTTTAAATCATCAGAAATAGCGACAAAACTAAAAAAATATGAAGCAGAACTCCAATCTGATTCAATATGAAATGCTATAGGTTTAACTTCTTTCAAAGGATGGATATTTATCTTGTCACCAGATTTCTCATATTGAACACCAATTTTATTCAAAATTTGAAGTGTCATTTTGACATAAGGCTTTGAAGTCAATTGATCTTCAATTTGTAAATGCAACCCATTCTCTAATTTAGGAGCGATAAGCATTAATGCTGAAATGTATTGACTACTGACAGCTCCTGAAATAGAAACTTTATCTTGTTTAAGTGTTAAGCCCTTAATTTTTAAAGGCGGAAATCCATCTTTTTCGAGATAAGAAATATCAGCGCCTAAAGTTCTTAAAGCGTCAACTAAAACCGAGATAGGTCGATTGTGCATGCGCTGACTCCCTTTTAAAATGAAAGTTTCAGAATCAGTTACAGCACACAATGCAGTGAGAAAACGCATTGCAGTCCCAGCATGTTCAACGTCAATTTCAATGATTTCTGAAGAATCATCAAAGCGTTTTAGTGCATTTTCAAGATGTTGCGTATCGTCACTATTAGATAAATTATGAAGTTCAAGATTTTTAAATAAATGCTTAAGAACAAATAAACGATTAGATTCACTTTTTGAACCTGTAATTTGAATATCGGCCTGATCCACCAATTGATTCAATATGAGGCTAATCATCTTCTCTACGTGCTTGTTCTTTAATTTTTCCTTTAAACTTGAAATAGCTAACAATAAAACCATAAATGCAACCACTTGCAATACCTCCTAAAATCAATTTACCAACGTGCTCAATTGTGTAAACATCAAAATTAGAATTATTTGTAAAAAAGAAATCTATGATGATGTAAACGACACAAAACATGCCTGCAAGTAAAAATACCGATTTCCAAAATCCTTCGTAGTTAACAACTCTTTGAAACATTACTTTAATTTTTTATTAGCGTGATGACGATCGTGATCACGTTTGGTTTTTAAATCTAATTTTTTATCAAAAGCATCTTGAAGATCGATTCCTGTTTGATTGGCTAAGCAAAGTACAACAAAAACAACATCGGCTAGCTCTTCACCTAAATCTTTCTTTTTATCACTTTCTTTTTCGCTTTGCTCACCATAACGTCTAGCAATAATCCTGGCTACTTCTCCAACTTCTTCAGTGAGTTGAGCCATATTTGTTAATTCATCAAAATAACGAACACCATGCTCTTTAATCCAATGATCAACTGCTTTTTGGGCATCTTCTATATTCATAATACATTATAAATTTAAACATTTTTAATAAACTCAATCAATATCGAGTATAATATTTATTGGTCCATCATTTATTGAACTGACTTGCATGTCAGCGCCAAAAACACCTGATGCAACTTTATTATGGTATTGATTTTGAAGTTGCTCAACAACATAGTTATACAATTCTTCAGCAAGACCTGGTTTTGCAGCATCCATAAAACTTGGTCGATTTCCCTTTTTAGTGGATGCGTATAAAGTAAATTGACTCACCACGAGTATTTCTCCTTCTACTGAAGAAATATTGGCATTGATCGCTTTTCCTTCAGAAGGGAACAATCTGATTTTTAAAAGTTTATCAATAAATTGGTCAGCAATCTCTTTTGTATCGGAATGTGTAATTCCTAAATAAACCAAATAACCATGATTGATTTCTCCTATATTTTCACCCTCAACTTCTACTTTAGATTTTTTAACACGTTGTATAACAGCCTTCATAAGTATTAACTTTGATATTGATCTTTTCTGTAATTATCATCTTCACTATCTAAAATTTGCAAATAACTTTGATACCTAAAATAATGAATCTCATCCTTTTCTAAAGCATCTTTAACAGCACAATGCGGTTCGTCTATATGTAAACAGTTATTGAATTTACACTCTTGTTTTAGAGCTAAAAACTCAGGGAAATAATCGCCTAACTCGTTTTTATCAATATCAACAACTCCAAAACCTTTGATTCCTGGTGTATCAATAATGCGTGCATCAAAACTTAAGTCGAACATTTCAGCAAAAGTTGTCGTATGCTGACCTTGTAAATGCTGTTCTGAAATTTGTGAAGTTTTTAAATCTAAGCCTGGCTCTAAAGCATTGATTAAAGTTGATTTACCTGTTCCACTATGACCAGAAACCAATGAGGTTTTGCCTGTCATAATTTCTTTAACCTGATCGATATTTTTACCTGTTAAAGCAGAAATTCCGATGCATTCGTAACCAATTTCTCTATAAGCTTCTGCTAAAAATTTCATTTCGGCAAACTCCTCTAATTCATAAGAATCAACTTTATTAAATAAAAGTGTGACTGGTATATGATAAGCTTCAGCTGTCACCAAAAATCTATCAATAAAAGTTGTGCTGGTTGGCGGGTTATTATACGTGATTAATAAAAAAGCCATATCTATATTAGAAGCTAAAATATGTGTTTGCTTAGATAGATTAACAGACTTACGAACGATGTAATTATGGCGTTCTTTGATTTCATCAATAATACCTACAGCTTCATCACCTGTTTTCTCGATTTCAAAATTAACAAGGTCACCAACAGCAACTGGATTTGTACTTTTAAGACCTTTTATTCTAAATTTGCCTTTTAATTTTGCTTTTACAAAATCACCATCATTATCTTTAACAAAGTACCAGCTTCCTGTTGATTTATAAACACGACCTTCCATTTATTTGTTTTCTTTATTAATAATCTTATGTTGATGCTGAATAGATTCTTGATGAACTGCTTTGAGAAAGCGATTTGTAAAATCTTCTGATAAATCAATGTCTTTTGCATAGGTCGTTAATCTATCCAAAATTGCATTCCAACGTTCAGGCTGAAAAATAGCAACATTATTTTCTTTTTTGAGTTCGCCAATCTGATCAACAATTTTCATGCGTTTACTGATAGATTCAAAAATCTGATCATCGACAACATCAATTTTAGAGCGTAATCTCAACATTTCTTCATTAAATGCTAATTCACCAGATTTTTTTCTAATTCTCAAGTCTTTTGTCATTTGATCAAGCGTTGTAGGTGTAATTTGTTGTGAAGCATCACTCCAAGCTTTATCAGGAGTATGATGTGTTTCAACCATTAACCCGTCATAATTTAGATCTAAAGCAGTTTGACAAATATCAAAAACCAAATCACGATTACCAGCAATGTGAGAAGGATCAACAATCAACGGTAAATCTGGAAAATTCTTTTGTAATTCAACAGCAATTTGCCATTCTGGATTATTGCGATATTTAATTTTCTCATAAGTTGAAAAACCTCTGTGAATAACGCCGAGATTTCTAACACCAGCATTATAGAATCGTTCTACAGCGCCTAACCACAAAGCCAAATCAGGATTAACTGGATTTTTGATTAAAACAATTTTATCTGTTCCTTGAAGTGCATCTGCAATTTCTTGAACTATAAAAGGACTTACTGTACTTCTGGCACCAATCCATAAAACATCAACATCAGCTTTAAGCGCAAGATCCACATGAGTCTTATTCGCTACTTCAGTCGCAATTTTTAAACCCGTTTCTTCTTTTGCTTTTTTAAGCCACTCTAAACCTATTGCGCCAACACCTTCAAAATTTCCTGGCCTTGTTCTTGGTTTCCAGATACCGGCACGCATCACGTTTGTATCAGTGTTTTTGAGTTCATGTGCAATTTTTAAAACCTGCTCTTCTGTTTCAGCACTACACGGACCTGCAATAACAAGCGGATGATTGAGCTGAAACTCTTTTAGCCAGTTTTTAATACTTTTATCGTTCTTCATAAGTTTTGTTGTAGCAACAAAATTAAATTATAAAATCAATAAGCCAAGACAAATCATAGCTTTTAGAAATTAATTAGTTATCATTTAATCAAAAAATAGTATCATTGATTTAAAATATGGAAAGATGGACATTCAGATTCAAAATTTACACAAATCATATCAAAATCAACATGTTTTAAAAGGCATTAATTTTTCTGTAAAAACAGGAGAAATTGTTGGTTTACTCGGCCCAAATGGGGCAGGAAAATCGACTCTCATGAAAATATTAACTGGTTTTGCAACCGCTGATGAAGGCGAAGTACATGTAATTGATAAGAATATTAATACTGATAAGCTCAATATACAGAAACAGCTTGGGTATTTACCTGAACAAAATCCGTTATATGATGAAATGTACGTGCGTGAATTTTTAAAATTTAATGCGGATATATTTAAAATTAATAAAAAACGCATTGAAGAAGTTATCCAACTCACACAACTCACACCAGAAGCTAACAAAAAAATTCACCAACTTTCCAAAGGTTACAAACAACGCGTTGGTATTGCTGCTGCTCTTTTACATGATCCCAAAATTCTTATTTTAGATGAACCAACAACAGGCTTGGATCCGAATCAATTGGTTGAAATCAGAGCTTTGATTAAAAAAATATCTATTGATAAAACGATTATTTTATCAACGCATATTATGCAAGAAGTTGAAGCCATTTGCAATCGTGTTGTGATTATAAAAAAGGGTGAAATTGTAAAAGATCAATCTTTAACTGATTTACAACAAAGTTCAAATCAGCAAATAATAGATGTTGAATTCAACACTGAAATAGAAATTTCACAACTAAATAATTTAGAATACCTTGTTGAAGCTCAACCACAAGGTGAAAATCATTATTACTTGGTTTTTGACACAATAGAAGATCAACGAAGTCAAGTTTTTGATTACGCATCACAGCATAATCTTAAAATCTTAAACATGACTAGAATTAATCAAAGCTTAGAAGACTTATTTCATGAATTGACTTCGTAAAGAAAATCAAAAATATTTATTCAAGAAGCTGACTTCTCGCAAGTCGGCTTTTTTTATTTAATAATTCATTAATTGATAGTAGTCTTTTATTCTATTTTATCTAAAGACAAAATGAAGTAAAACAAAAAAGCCTGTAAGGAATCTCTTACAGGCTTTAGTATATAAAGGAAGGCGGCGACCTACTCTCCCACGTTAGTAGTACCATCGGCGCTAACGAGCTTAACTTCTCTGTTCGGAATGGGAAGAGGTGAGCCTCGTTGCTATAACCACCTTAAGTCATTAATATCAACATATCAGATAAGATAAAATACAGATACAATCATTTTCTATTTATAAATAAAAGAGCTAGCTATTATAAGCCTTCGGGTAATTAGTACTACTCGGCTGTGACATTACTGCCTTTACACCTGTAGCCTATCAACCCCGTAGTCTACGGGGACCCTTTAAAGAAATCTCATCTTGTGGTGGGTTTCGCGCTTATATGCTTTCAGCGCTTATCCCTGCCAAACGTAGCTACTCTGCGATGCTCCTGGCGGAACAACAGATACACCAGAGGTTTGTCCAACTCGGTCCTCTCGTACTAGAGTCAGATCCACGCAAATTTCTAACGCCCACTGTAGATAGAGACCGAACTGTCTCACGACGTTCTGAACCCAGCTCGCGTGCCACTTTAATGGGCGAACAGCCCAACCCTTGGGACCTTCTCCAGCCCCAGGATGTGACGAGCCGACATCGAGGTGCCAAACCCCCCCGTCGATGTGAGCTCTTGGGGGAGATCAGCCTGTTATCCCCGGAGTACCTTTTATCCTTTGAGCGATGGCCCTTCCATGCGGAACCACCGGATCACTATGCTCTACTTTCGTACCTGATCGACTTGTGGGTCTCTCAGTCAAGCTCCCTTATGCCATTGCACTCTACGCACGGTTACCAAGCGTACTGAGGGAACCTTTAGAAGCCTCCGTTACTATTTTGGAGGCGACCACCCCAGTCA